>JASJCW010000252.1 GCA_030065265.1 Prochloraceae cyanobacterium | reverse complement strand
GACTAAAACGACCTAAAGCTAAACCGTTAATTTTGTTAAAGATACCACTCAATCGCCATTGAGTTAACATGCGATCGATGCGATAAGGCAATTCGGTAACATCTTCAAAGGCTAAGATAACATTATTAAAGTTAGGCTGAATCGACGTTCCTAAGAGGTGAGTTGCAACGGTAAAATTACCTGGTAACAAAGTTCCCGATCTTTTTTTGCCACCCCAACCAATCCCTTGCAGGGGTTGCAAACTGCGACCTTCGAGAAGATCTATCAATCGGGCGATCGACCAATCCGGCTCTTTTGCTAAGGTAGTTAAAACCGGCCCGTGAATTCCCGCAATGCCAATTTGCGCCAAACTCCATAGTAAAGCCGTAATATCAGAAAATCCAATTAACCATTTAATTGATTTATCCCCTTCCCAATGCCAATTTTCTAACAATCTCGTACTGCCGTAACCGCCCCTAGTACAGAGAATTGCTTTAGAATGAGCATCTTCCCAAGCTAATTTTAATGTCGATCTTCTGCGATCGTCTGTATCGGCGAGATAACCAAAACTAGTATTGTAATTAACATTTATTCTAATTTTGTAGCCGCGATCGCGCCATATTTGGATGCCTTTTTCTAGGGCGATCTGGTCTTTTAAAGCTCCACTTGGGGCAACTATTTCTAACAAATCACCTGGTTTTAAGCTGGGAGGAAATTTCCAGTTGATAATTTCTTTCATAACTAAAAATCTAAACTATATTCTAATTTAGACTTATTTTTTTTAGATTAATTTTTTTAGAAAATGCGAAATAATATCGTCAAACTCAGACATTAATTATAGCAACTCAACTATAGATTAGGATACTAATTGTAAAAGCAGAGAATAGGTATTAGGTAGTAGGTAGTAGGTAGTAGGTAGTAGGGAGCAAATAAAATTGTCATAACCTTTCCTTCGACTGCTATATAAATTAATTTTTTTAAGAGAAGTCATTTAAAAAAACCAGCAAATTAACTTTTTTTGTATGGCTTTATTACTTGTTTCTTGAAGTTACAGCGGTGTGGAGAGTTATCAAGTACATCTGATATTCAATTTTCAATCAATTAAAATCTAAATCTATACTTAAACAGTTTGCACCCCACTGTATTTTATTAATAAAAAAGAAAAAAAAGAATATGAATTTAATTAATGTTTAGGAAAAATATCATTGAAATACTTAACAATAATTCATTCACTTAATAAAGGATTAAATAAAACGTAGTGGCGTTACACTCACTCAGGTTGGTCTTGCGAATGTTTGGAATATAGCCGATCCTACTACTGCAGTCGGGTAAATTTATCCTCAGCAAAATTCCACCCGAAATAAATTGGGTGGAACAAAATCTCTAATTCTATTCTTCATTATCCGGTTCGTCTAAATGTTCTGCAACCGAACTATACAAATCTAAGACATGGCGATCGTGCAGGTGATAATATACTTTTCTGCCGCGCTTTTGATACTTAACGAGTCGCATAGTTCTTAATATCCTCATTTGGTGAGAAACTGCTGACTCGCTCATTTCTAAACTTGCGGCAATATCGCAGACGCACAACTCTTGACGGGCTAAAATTGAAATTATACGCAAGCGATTGGGATCTCCCAACATACTGAAAAATTCAGCCATCCGTTGGGCTTTTTCTAGTTCTAAACACCCGATCCTATCTATTTCTACTGGGTGTTTAGTTTGACAGGTTGGTGCGGTTTGAGTTTTTTCGATCGAGGTTGATGCTGACATTAAAAGGCAATATATAGCTATCTATAGCGTAAGGGGAAAACAAGCAGACAGAAGGTATGAGAATATTTGTCTTGAAGATGGGAATTTTTTAACCTCATCAAATTTCTCAACCTTTACTTTAACTGCTCTATCTATATCTTAGCTAGCTCGATGTTTGTGGTTCTATTTTTCCAGTTGAATTGTAGGATGTTCTCCTGGAGTGGTAATTAAACGCGCTCCCTTGCTGAAGGTAAAATAGTTCCAAGCCCATTGAATCATGACGATTAGTTTATTGTCAAATTCGAGTAAGTAAAAGACGTGAATGAACATCCAGACGCACCAAGCGAGAAAACCGCTTAGTTTAATAAAGCCTAAGTCTACTACTGCTTCGTGTTTGCCGATTACGGCTAAACTGCCAGAATCAAAATAGTAAAAAGGTGCGATCGCTTTACCTTGAGTGCTATTTGCAATTAAACGAGCGACATATTGACCTTCTTGCATGGCAACTGGAGCAATACCTGGTAAGGGTTTATCGTCTTGGTGAGAATAGTTAGCTAAATCGCCGATCGCAAAAATATTATCGTATCCTGGTAGTTTAAAATCTTGAGAAACTATCACCCTTCCAGCGCGATCGACTTCTGCTCCGGTACGCTCTACTAAAATTTTACTCATCCCGGATGCTTTCATTCCAGCCGTCCAAACAATTGTTTTAGCCGTAATTTTTTCAATGCGATCGCCGATGCGAATGGTTAAATTATCTTTTTGAATGTCGATCGCCCGAGCTTTATTTATCACCGTAACTCCCAAACGCTCTAAAGATTGTTGTGCTTTGAGAGATAATTTTTCTGGATAGGTAGGTAAAATGCGATCGCGACTCGACAATAAAATAATTTTCGCTTTTGAAGTATCTATATTCCGAAAATCATCTTTTAACGTACCGTGAGCTACTTCTGCTAGTGCCCCAGCTAATTCTACCCCAGCAGGGCCCGCACCAATAATAGCAAAGGTCAACCAATCTTGGTGTTTGTCGGGATTGCTTTCTTTTTCTGCTGCTTCAAAAGCAATAAAAATGCGACGACGTATATCTAAAGCATCTTCAATTGTTTTTAGCCCGGGTGCAAATTCGGCCCATTCTTCGTTACCAAAATATTGATGGGTTACTCCGGTGGCAACTATTAAAGAATCGTAAGCTATTTCTTTATGGGTTAATTTTACTGTTTGTTTTTCGGGATCGATATCTAATACTTCTCCCATTAATACTTCGATGTTTTTATTTCGATTTACTAAGGCTCTGATCGGAGAAGAAATATCAGCAGGGGAGAGGCCTCCAGTGGCTACTTGATAAAGTAAAGGTTGAAAAACGTGAAAATTGCGCTTATCGATTAATGTTACTTTTACTTGCGATTTTGCTAGGGTTTGTGCGGCGTACAATCCGCCAAATCCACCGCCAATAATTACAACATGATGAAGGGGTTTAGTTGATTCAGACATATCTTACTCGGCTGAATTCAGTAGCTTTATGGTTTGAGAATACTGGCGATCGCCTTTCGATTAGGTGTAAATTGTTACTATTTTTTTTGCCAAGCGATCGCTTTTAAACTATCTGAGAATACTATATATTTTTTAATGTTTTTTACCATCTTGCAATTGTTATAGTTTTTTGGAAAAGTTTGCCAACAGGCAACAGATAACAGCAACAGAAGTCGTGTAAATTACTTGGCAATTAATTATTATTTTGTTTCAGGATCTTTTGGCTCTTTTTGTAAAAATAGCTTTTGCAAAATTTTTATTAATTTTTGCTTAAAAATTAAAGATTTTTCTTGATTTAATTGCTGCAAATTAAACAACCTTTAGTATATTTTAATTTAGCTTAAATTCTTTGGATCGAAATTAGATTTTGGGGCAATTTTTGCTTCCAAAATAATTAAAAATTAATCTGCTTCGATTTGATTTTTGGCGAGCGTTATTTTAAATTTCCTTAAAACTGGAGTTAAAAATTGCCAAGATCTAAGAAAAATAAATTATCTGTAAAGTAATGTAAATTAAAAAAATAATACTTAAATAACTTATATATGGATCGAACTGAAGTAATTATAATCGGGAGCGGAGTCGGTGGTTTGTGCTGCGCTGCACTGCTGGCTAAATATGGGTTTCAAGTAACGGTTTGCGAAAGTCACGCGATCGCCGGAGGAGCGGCCCATAGTTTCGATCGCGACGGCTTCAAATTCGATTCGGGCCCCTCTTTATATTCTGGCTTATCTTACAGCCCTTCCCCCAACCCCTTAAGACAAGTATTAGATGCGATCGAAGAGGATGTAGAGTGGGTAAATTACGATACTTGGGGCTGTCTTTTACCCGAAGGTACTTTTGATACTAAAGTAGGTGGGGAACAATTTTGTGAAATTCTGCAAAAACTGCGGGGCGATCGCGCGGTAGCAGAGTGGAAACATTTACAAGAAGTGATGAAACCTTTAGCCAGTGCTGCGATCGCTCTTCCTCCTGCTGCGGTGCGTTTCGATTTGGGTGCTATTTTAACTTTAGGCGGACATTTACCAAACGTAACTCGTTATTTTTTCGACGTATTAAAATTGACCGGCCCTTACAGCAATATTCTCGAGGAAAATGTCACAGATCCTTTCATCCGTAACTGGCTTGACTTACTTTGTTTTCTGCTTTCGGGATTACCAGCTAATGCTACAATTGCCGCAGAAGTTGCTTTTATGTTTGCCGATTGGTATCGTCCGGGAGTCAAGTTAGATTATCCTGTTGGTGGAAGCGGTGCTTTAGTCGATGCTTTGGTGCGGGGTTTGGCAAATAATGGCGGTAAATTATTACTTTCAGCCCACGTCTCGGAGATTGTTGTCGAACAAAATCGCGCTGTTGGCGTTAAATTACGCGATGGTAAGGAAATAAGAGCGAGCAAAGCAGTAATATCTAATGCTTCGGTTTGGGATACTTTGAAATTATTACCTAAAAATGCCCTGCCAAAAGAATTTTATCAAGAGCGAGAAGCAACCCCAGAATGCGATAGTTTTATGCATTTACATTTAGGTATTGACGGAGCTAATTTACCTCAAGATCTAGCTTGTCACTATATTGTAGTTGAAGATTGGGATAGGGGTATTGACGCGCCGCAAAATGTAGTTTTAGTGTCAATTCCTTCTCTTTTAGATCCGACTCTTGCACCTCCAGGAAAGCAAACAATTCACGTTTACACTCCAGGTAACGAACCATATCAATTATGGCAGGGATTAGATCGCAAATCAGAAGCATATAAAATTTTAAAACAAGAGCGATCGCAGGTGATGTGGCAAGCTTTAGAGCGAATTATCCCCGATATCCGCTCTCGTTGCGAGGTTACGATGGTGGGTACTCCTTTAACCCATCAAAGGTTTTTAAGGCGACATAATGGCTCTTACGGCCCCGCTATCAAAGCAGGAAAGGGGATTTTTCCGCCCCCAACTACTCCCTTACCGGGTTTATTTTGTTGTGGAGATTCGACATTTCCAGGTATTGGTTTACCAGCAGTAGCAGTCAGCGGGATGTCAGTAGCTAATACGATCGCGCCAGTGGAGAAACATTTACAAATGCTTAAAAATCTGGGAATTTAGATTTAAACAAACATAATGAAAAAAAAATTTGCAAATATTGAAGATAATATAGCTAAGACTGTCTCCTCTGTTATATTATCGATCGAATCTAGCTTTAAGGAGCGATCTAGTGACAAAAGCAATAGTAATTAGCGATTCAGATTTTGAAGCCCAAGTTATGGAAGCTGAAAAACCAGTGCTACTATATTTTTGGGCTAGTTGGTGCGGCCCTTGTCGTTTAGTTTCTCCTTCAATTGATTGGGTAGCTAATACTTACGGCGATCGCCTTAAAGTGGTTAAATTAGAAGTAGATCCAAATCCAGAGTCGGTAAAAACTTGCCAAGTCGAAGGCGTACCCGCTCTCAGATTGTATAAAGACAAAGAGATACTCAACTTACATGAAGGTGCGATCGGCAAACAACAATTACAAAGTCTGATTGAGGATCGCCTTAATTAACTATCGAACCAGAAAAAATGCAATTTGCTCGAAGATTAGAACCCCTGCAAAGTAATGTTTTTGCAGATATGGATCGCGCTAAGGCGATCGCCCGAAGATCGGGTATGGAAATTATCGATCTTTCTTTAGGATCTTCAGATCTACGAGCTTCTCCACAAGCGATCGAGGTTATTGCTGCTTCTTTAGAAGACCCGACAACTCACGGTTACCTACTATATCACGGAACTAGAAATTTTCGTGAAGCCGCAGCAAATTGGTACAGTAAAAAATTCGGCATTTCCGTAGATCCTGAAACGGAAGTATTGCAATTAATTGGCTCTCAAGAAGGTACGGCCCATTTACCTCTAGCTATTTTAAATCCGGGGGATTTTGCTTTGCTCCAAGATCCCGGCTATCCTTCCCACTCAGGAGGGGTTTATTTAGCTTCGGGTCAAATTCATACTATGCCTCTATTGGCAGAAAATCAATTTTTACCGATCTTATCGGACATTCCCGCTGCAGTTGTGGCCAAAGCAAAAATGATGGTTTTGAGTTATCCCCACAACCCAACCACCGCGATCGCACCTTTAGCTTTTTTTGAAGAAGTTGTCGCTTTTTGCCGTCAACATGAAATAATTTTAGTCCACGATTTTCCTTATGTCGATATAGTGTTCGATCGCTTTGCTGCTCCTTCTATTTTCCAAGCAGATCGGCAAAAAGAACTTTCGATCGAGTTTTTTACCCTCTCTAAGTCTTACAATATGGGAGGTTTTCGCATCGGTTATGCGATCGGTAATGCTGAGGTAATTAAAGCTTTGCGTCAAGTTAAAGCGGCGATCGATTTCAATCAATATTTAGGCATTTTAAACGGTGCGATCGAGGCTCTAACCGGTTCGCAAACAGTAGTAGAAAAGACAGTTAACACTTTTAAATTGCGCCGCGATCGTTTTATTCAGGCTCTGGCTCGGATCGGTTGGCAAGTGCCAACACCTCAAGCTACCATGTACGTCTGGGCTAAATTGCCCGCTCCTTGGCAAAATAGTTCGATCGAATTTTCGACTAAATTAGTTGCCAAAACTGGGGTTGCTGTTTCTCCTGGTGCTGGTTTTGGCAAAGCAGGAGAGGGTTATGTTCGTTTTGCTTTGGTCAAAGATCCTGAAATATTGGAACTAGCAGCAGAAAAAATATCGGCATTTTTATAAAAAAAATAAATTCTCTCTACCTCGCAAAATTTTTTATTTAATCTTAATCTTAATGCTTCAATGTAAAGTTTATTGACAACATTGTGAATTAACGTGTACATTCACTCCGTTCTATGTTCTATTTTTGCTCCCACCTCCTATCCTGTTAGAGTAAGAATATCTTAGGTAATTATACTCATTGCTATGAAACACTACAGCGACAGATGGATAGAAGAATGGTGTCTGAAAAATGGCTGGAGCGATTTATACATAGAAGAAAATCAGTATTGGGCATTTCGACCGGGTGCAGTAATGCCTGAACCAATTCCTAACGATATTTTGCGATCGCTCAAACGTCAAAAAGGTTTATCTCCCAGTGAAAAATGGTGGTCAACCATCGCGATCGCAACAACAATTGTTAGCTTAATAGTTACTATCTACTTTCTTTGTCCCATCTTTTTAGTTTTAGCTTTTGGTATTGATAGCTTTGCTGTTGCCAATTTGGAGTTAAGCGAAATTTAAAAT
>JASJCW010000251.1 GCA_030065265.1 Prochloraceae cyanobacterium | reverse complement strand
TTCCAGTATTTACACGGCAATCTTTGTAGCTTAATAGAGATTAAAAAGTCTAACTTTATACTTTGTGAAAGATATATTTAAAAATAAAAGTTAACATCCTTCCCAAGACATACCAGCGAGACAGATCGAACATAAGAAAGGATTGAAGTATTGAAATATGTTGACAGAGAAGAGTCTATCTTGAGAAATCATCACTTGTAGCTCCCATTGGTTTATCGTTGTTCGATCGCGAAATTGCCAAAAGTATGTATAATTACATGAAATTGCTTTAATAAAAATAAATAAATATTAATATAAGACAACCTTTTTTACCAATAATGAGCTTTTTCAATTGTACGAAACCCATACTATGCCGCAAGAAAAATGTAAACGTACTAGATTATCAAGATCTTGAAGGATTATTGAAAATTCGCTTACAAATAGGCAACAAGATTTTATTCTCTAACTTTTATACTTGTATAGATCGAGCGTGTCTGGTTTGGGGTTTAATTTGTGCAATAATCTTTCTTACAGCTCAGTTTTCACCGATAAGTTGGGTTACTCAGGCAATTGTTTGGTCAATTCTGACATTAGCTGGTAGTATATTGACGATCGCAATAACGTTGTTTTGGGTCAAAATAGAAAAATTGCGTTGGGTTTTGTACTCTTGGATAACCTTGATGGTAGCAGGAGCAATTTTAACCGACTTGGGGATCTTTCTCGGTTGGGGACAAATCTTAATGAACCTGTGTCATCTCTGGTTGGCTCTTTGTGCGGTAGGATATTTATGCACGGGATTGGGATTGCGATCGCGAGCTTTTTTAATTTCTAGCTTGCTTCACGTAGTAGGAATTTTCTTATTACCATACTGTGGTGAATGGCAATTTCTCGCTACTGGTTTGTTGATGGCAGCTAATCTACTGGTATTTGCCGAAGTACAATGGGATATGCGATCGCCGATTGAATATGCTTTACTCACAGAAGAGCAAAAAGCATTCAACAGAAAACAGCACAAACTGCGTCAAACTATTTCTTAGATCTAGAAATATCAAGAAAAGAGAGACGCTCGAGGGAACGTCCCCATTTAAACTTATTAGGTATGTTTAACCAAAACCCCAGGTTGAGATTGAATCGGTAAAATATTTAAAGTATCAGTTTGAGCGCAATATTTTAAATCTTCAATGCAGTTTAAATCGAGCAAGCGTTTACCGTGACTGGCTTGATGAAACATTCCGACAAGATCTTTTTCCCAGCGAGAATATAAAGCGATCGCCCCAATAACTTCATCGTTACCGATAAGATCTGGTTGAGAAACTTCGAGTCGATTTAAAATTGGTAAGGCGATCGCACCAGCGCAAGCAGTATCTTCAATAGAATAACTACCTTGCCATCCAGATCCCACCAGCCAAACAGTTTCCGGTTGTCTTTCTAAAATATAGTTTACCGCCGCTTGGCGATTAATTTGTGCCGCAGTTATTAAAGTAGCCGAATTTTCTACCCTTTTTAAAGCTCGAGTTCCGTTAGTAGTGCTGAGAAACAATCGCTTACTTTGGACAACTTCTGGAGTACAATCTAAAGGAGAATTACCAAGATCGAAATCTTCTACTTTTTTACCGCCTCTTTCTCCAGCCCTCAATCGCTTATTGACGGGATAATTTTCGCTTTCTTGTCTTAAAAGCTCTAAATCGCTAAAAGCCTGTACCGCTTCAGCACCAGCATCTAAAGCCGTTGCAATCGTCGTTGTAGCCCGTAATACATCAATAACAACCGCACAATCTGGTAAAGTATCGCTCGGTGTTGCTTCGGGAGTATGATAAACAAAAAGTTTCACTAGTTTCTAATCATTAATTTTCAGTCATACTGATTTTGACATCTTACGAGATACAATTAAACATATTGCCAAGAGATGAGAATGCGCTGTGAACTACCTTCCTGCTTGCGGTAAATCTGCGATCGACTTTACTCTATTTGTTGCTGCAATCCCTTTATTATTTTCTCCCGTGGCGATCGCTTCTGAAGCTACTAACAAAACTAAAAGTATTCCGATTTCCGTTCCTTCACCCCGTCAATATAGAGAATCTTTAGAAGAAAAATCCGATCGCAAACAAGAAAGCATTCCTATTGTAGTCCCTCAGCCTGAAAATACAGCCCCACTAGTACGCCTTCCTGTTCCCGATTTGCCGATCCCTAAAGGTGATTTAACTTTCGAGAATCGCGATCTCGGCACCAAAGAAGAGATTTTATATCGCGTTATCGTCAGATCTTCAGATCGAGAATTAGTGCGATCGCTTTATCCCGATGCTTTTCAAACAACCTACAACGGAGAAACGGTTTTACAAGTTGGACTCTTCAGCGATCGCTACAACGCTATTGATGCTAAAGAGAGTTTGCAAAATTTAGATCTAGAAGCGGCGATCGTCGATTAAATCTACTTGTTTTGCTAGAAACATTTTTTCAGATTCGATAAATATTGAATATTTTCTTTATATTTATATCGTTACAATAAGAAATTATTTTATAAATTAGCTAGTAGGAATAAAAAATAAAATTGAATAAAAAATAAAATTTAAATGATTATGAACGCTCAAAAAATCGGCGGCAGATTTAGAATAATTAAACCCATAGGAGGGGGCAGTTTTGGTCAAACTTATTTAGCAGAAGATTGTCAAAAATTTAACAGTTTTTGTGTAGTAAAAGAACTTAATCCTATCGTCTCGGATCGGCCAGAAATATTCGAGATGGCACAAAATTTATTTGAGAAAGAAGCTAAAATATTGCACGAACTCAGTCACCTTCATTCTGAAATTCCTTATTTAGTTGCTTATTTTCAAGAAAATCAGAAATTTTATTTAGTTCAGGAATTTATCGAAGGACACGATCTTTCCTTTGAACTAATTCCCAAAAAAAAGCTACCGGAATCAGAAGTAATTCTATTATTAGAAGATATTTTAATACCCCTATCATTTTTACACCAAAAAAAAATAGTCCATCGAGATATTAAACCGACTAATTTAATGCGTCGTAAAAGCGACAATAAAATAGTTTTAATCGATTTTGGCGCAATTAAAGAATTAGCCAGCACGGAAATGCTAGACCGATTTGGTAAAACTAAAATAGGTACTATTATCGGCACTCCCGGTTATATGCCCAGCGAACAAAGCATCGGAAAAGCAAGATTAGCTAGTGACGTTTATGCTGTCGGGGCGATCGCCATTCAAGCCTTAACGGGTTTAAGACCCTCCCAAATAGAGGATAATTTAGAAACTGGGGAATTAGAATGGCAACACTTAGCTGAAGTAAGTTACGAACTAAAAGTTATTTTAGAAAAAATGGTAAAGTACCATTTTAAACATCGCTATGCCACGGCGATCGAAGCTTTAGCTGCAATTCAAGGATTAAATCCAGAACTGCTGCGAAAAGAACGCGTAAAAATTAAATATTCGCTGCCATATCCTCAAGTAGCAAACTATGAAAAAACACTAATTCAAACTTCAATAAATAATACCAGGCAGACAATAGCAGAAGAAAAAATATTCACCACCCATAACGATAATCCCACGGTGGCGATCGCTCAATTAAATCAACCGACTTTAATTAAAACTTCCAGAAGAAATACTATTAAAATGTTGGCTTTAGGTGGTGCGGGGGCTTGTTTGGCAGTTGCAACTAATAAATTAGTCAACTCGATATATTTAAATAGTAAAACCGTATCTTTAGCCCCTAAAAGTCAATTAAATGCTTCGATGCGATCGCCGCAATTGCAAACATTTTCTTTCCCAGTAATAACAATCGATAAAAAGGGCGTAGAAGTCAATCAAACTCTTAAAGCAGCTCAATATTTTAACGAAGATTTAGGTAACAATATTGATTTAGAAATGGTAGTTATTCCAGAAGGTACTTTTATGATGGGATCTTCTGAAAATCAAAAATACGCTAAAAATAGCGAGTATCCCCAGCATTTAGTTAATATTCAATCCTTTGCGATCGGAAAATTTCAAATAACTCAACAGCAATGGCAACAAGTTGCTAGTTTACCAAAAATTAGTCGAGACTTAGATGCCGATCCTTCCTACTTCAAAGCAAAAGACCGTCCAGTAGAGCAAATTTCTTGGTACGATGCGATCGAATTTGCTGCGCGACTATCTCAAAAAACAGGAAGAAAATACAGATTACCCAGCGAAGCAGAATGGGAATATGCAGCTAGGGCTAATACAGATACTCCTTTTCACTTCGGCCCGACTATTTCTAGCGATCTGGTTAATTACAATACCAACTATACTTATGCTTTTGAACTTCAAGGAGAGTTTCGCGATCGCACAGTTGCAGTAGGAAGTTTTTATCCTAATGCTTTCGGTTTGTACGACATGCACGGTAACGTTTACGAATGGTGCGCCGATGATTGGGCTGATAATTATCAAAATACTCCAGTCGATGGCAGTTCTTGGCAAGAAAGTAACAATAATTTAAAAGTGTTGCGAGGAGGTTCTTGGTTTGCAGATCCGATCGGTTGTCGTTCTGCAAATAGGGAAAAAGACGTTCCTAATCTCAAATATAATACTTTAGGTTTTCGCGTTGCTTGCAATTATAATTAACGTTACGTTGAAACAAATATCTTTAATATGGCAGTACCAGTTTTAATTAGGACATTTGAAGCTCGGTAAAAGTCTTCAATCTTAAGCACAATTCTTCTGTCTTTGGCTAGATTACCTGACTTAATAATAATGCGATTGCGAGCATAACCTCGAAATTAGATTATGCAAACTAAGAAGCAATCCTAAATTTAATCACAAACGCCACATTAATAATTTATTGATAATTTAGATCTAACGACAACCTAAACTATCTCGAGTTGCAACCCCAGTAACAGGGTTAACTCCTTCAGCTCTTTTACACATTAAAGATGTTTGATAGCGATCGATTATTGCATCGGAAAAATCAGCTCCGGTAATAATAGCATCGTAAAAAGTTGTACTGCTCAAGATACCTTCAGTAAAAATAGCATTAGTTAAATTAGCATCGTCAAAAAAAGCGCGATCGGCAAAGGTTTTTGTTAAATCTGCTCCCGTTAAATCGGCTTTAATAAAAGTAGCTTTGGTTAAAATAGTCAAGCTCAAATCTGAATTTTTAAAAGAAGCACCGCGCAAATCTGCACCAGCAAAAGAAGTTCCTTTTAAATCTTGTTCCGAGAAATCTTCGTTGCGTAATTCGCTCAAAGTATAATTAATTTTTCCTTCTACTGCTATTGCTTTTTGGGGCGTTATGCACCAAAATATTGTTAGTAAAAAAGATAGGAAAATTACTAAAATACTGCGAGATAAAATCGATTTTTTTGCTTTCATTACTTACTAAAACTCTCATCAATCTATTTATAATATCTTCGATCGCTTTCGTTCGATTATCAATAAATTTTTATTACAAATTCTTGCTATTTTTAGACCCTAAGCCTCACCGCGCTACTAATTGGTTATTGAAATTCAATTAAAAAGAAACATAAGACCGAAAAAGCAAAAGTTAGCGGTCTTATATCTTATAATAATATAGCTTGATTCAGTTAGTTTAGTAAGATTTTAAACTGATCAAGCCATCACAACATCAATAGCTTCATCGTAAGCAAAGATAGCGGTATTTTCTGAATTAAAAGGAGAATTGTTGGCAAAATTATTTCCACCGTTGCCATACAGCTCTCTAAAATCCTCACCGAACGGAATATTTTCAATTGCTTGGTAATTATTGTTATTCAAATTAGTCTCATAGAAGAGATCTTGGCTTCCGAGCATAAAGGGATCGACTCTAGAACTACCAGTAAGATCGTCTATTTGGCTCGTTTCTATAATAAACTCGGGTGCTTTCTTTTTAGATCCACCACGTCCACCGCCACCTTTAGAGTCCGTTGTACTGCTACTGAAATCGTCATTGAGAATAGTTGCAATACCTTGAAAATCGCTAATACTAGCATTGTTACTTGCATTGCTGAGATTGACAAAGAAACTTTCATTTGATTCGCTAGTAGTATCGTCGATTAAGGATACGGCTAGAGAAACTGTACTATCTCCAGGGTTGAAAGTAATAATACCTCCATCGCCTATGTAGTCGCTACCAGCTTTTGCACCATTTTTGCCTTTGCCGTCGTAAGTATTATATTCTAATGTAACGGTATCATTTAAGTCTCCCGAACGAGTAACGGTAAAAATAGCCGAGCCATTATTTTCGTTTACCGCGACATCATCAATAGATATCGTCGGTGCAACGTAATTATTAAAGTCATCGTTAATAATTATTCCTTCAGCATCAGCAACACTAATTATCGTATTAGCACTAGGGTTATTCAGGCTAACAAAGAAAGTTTCGTCATTCTCTAATATGGTATCACCAGCAATATTGACTGTAATTGTTTGAGAAGTTTGATTGGCTGCAAATTGAACTATTCCGCCAGGCCGCACTCCACCAACAAAATCATTTGAGCTTACTGGATTGAAACCTGTACCAGTTACAGTCCAAGCAACTTGAGTTTCTTGAGTGATATTTCCCGAACGATTAACGGTAAAAGTGAACTCAGTGCTATCAGAATTTCCTTCACTTTTAATTGCGTCGGTCGCTTCAATACTTAAAAAATCATTTTCTACAATTGCAACATTACCATTAATTGAATATTGCCCTAAACTGCCATAATCGCTATAAGCTCCCTCTTTTCCAGTTCCAGTTACGCTTAAATAATATTGGCCGGCAGCAAGATTAAGAGAAAAATTAGCATTTAGAGATTCAAAAGGATTAGAAGTCGCTATTAAAGTTCCGCTAGAGTCGTATAACTCAGCTAAGATATCTAAATTTGCACCTCGCTCAGCCGGTAAAATATTGAGATTGACATTTCCAGTACCTGTAGAAAATGAAAAAACATCGTAATCAGTATTTTGAGAAATAATTCCATTTGCACTAATAGTATTTCCGTCAACTGTCATTGCAGTTGCCGATTCATTACTATCGCCATGGTCGTCAATTCTGTAACCAAAGCCATTATTGCCAGTAATAATGCTCAAATCATCTTCGGTATTATTTGCATCATAATACTCGCCTTGGCTCCATTGAGTTAGTTCTTGATAGTAACCAACACCCATGATCGGTGCCCATCCAGTAGCACCGCTACCTTCTCCGGTATAGTATGTTGTTGTTGAATTTCCATCATGTTCTAGTCCTAAGCTGTGACCTGCTTCATGACTAATTGCTTCTGCAACATATTTTTCATTACCGTTACCCAAATTATCTTCAAAGACAAAAGCAGGAGTATCGCTATTCCAATTAAAAGAATTGAGGTAAGATTAAACTAAGCGAATCAGTCACCTGACCCGCTCGTCTTCAAAACGGTACGTGAGACTTTCACCTCATACCGCTCCTCAGAAGTATGGCTATTGTCATTAGTACCAATCCAGACGGGGATGTCATCGACCCACACCCACTGACCTTGTAGAAATTGTTTGTCAAATTTATTGAGCAT
>JASJCW010000250.1 GCA_030065265.1 Prochloraceae cyanobacterium | reverse complement strand
AACTGAAACACCCCTCGATTATATCGAAGCTCAAGCAATGTTAATCAAAGAATTTGGTTATCCAAATCTGCCGATAGCAGAACAACCCAAAATAGTTCAAACTGTTCTTAACTTGTTTAACGGGCAAGGAGAGGGAAGCGATTTATTAACTTCCTACAATACAGCTTGGGGCTTGCTAAATAGCCTAACATCCTATTATTCTCACTCTCAATATTCTCGTTCCCAAGATAGGTTTAATTCTTTAATTCAAGGGACAGCTTATACCAATACTCAAAAGCTGCAAAACTCTCTTTTACAGTACGACCGTAATCGCGATAGCACTCAAGTGAGACAGCCGATTTCCCTCTAAAATAAATAAAAAGGATTGATATATATCGATCCTTTTTATTTGATTGAAAATTATCTTTATTTCTAACTCAAATCAATTCTAACAAATTTAAAAAAATATCAATCAATTTATAGATTATTTTAAAATTAAAAGACATTTATTTTTTGTGATAGAAATGATATCATCATAAATAAAGTCATTCAAGCTACACTTAAAACTTAGAAAAACGCAACAAGAAAAAAAATCAAGTTTTGGCGTTATAAAGCAAAAAGAACTTTTTACACTATGAATAATATCAATTTATTGGATTCGTTACCGGATTCTCTTCCCTTGAATCAATCTGATTCTGAGTATAGTAGTAATATTTTACTAGCCCCGTCATCTAAATATGAACTCAGAGAATACCAAAGAGATTTAATTGATAAAGTTGAAAAAAGCTGGTTACAAGGTAAGAAAAGAATTATGCTCCAACTCGCTACTGGTGGTGGCAAAACCATCGTATTTAGCGACATTATCAAAAACTATTTATCACGAGATTTAAAAGTTTTAGTCATTGCCCATAAAAAAGAGTTAATCCAACAAGCTTATAGCAAAATAAAAGAGATAGCTAATATCGAACCCGGCTATATCAAATCTGGTTTGCCAGCTAACGAATTAGCCCCCGTACAAGTTGCTAGTATCCAAACTCTTAGCCGCAGAAATAAACCGCCAGCCGATCTAATTGTTATCGATGAAGCACATCATTCCTGCGCTAAAAGTTATTCAGATCTTTTCAAGATTTACGACCGCGCTAATATCCTTGGAGTTACCGCCACTCCTATTAGAATTGATGGGCAAGGTTTTCATTTATTATATGACGATTTAATTAAAGGCCCTAACACCGACTGGCTGATCGAAATGGGTTATTTAAGTCCATTTAAACTTTTTGCTGCCAAAATCAAGTTAGATGTTAAAGAAGGTAAAAATAGCAAAAATGAATATTCTCAATCGGCTCTAAGTAAAGCTATTCGAGAAAATGCAATTGTAAACGAAAATGCGATCGAAACCTGGTTTAAATATGCCGAAAATAAACAAACTGTTGTTTTTGCTGTTTCGATCGAACATTCTCTCAAACTTCGAGATATGTACCGTGCAAAAGGAATTCTTGCCGAACATCTCGACGGGAGTACAAAAGATGCAGAACGAGAGCGAATTATTGCCGATTTTCGCGACAAAAAAATTACAGTTTTAACAAACTGCGAAATAATCTCTGAAGGGTTTGATGTTCCCGCTATAGAATGCGTCCAATGCATTCGACCCACCAAATCTCTTGGCTTGTGGCTGCAAATGCTGGGCCGCAGCCTCAGACCAGCTCAAAACAAAGATTGTGCAATCGTTCTCGATCATACCTTTAATTACAAGCAATTGGGCTTGCCAGACAAAAACCATGACTGGAGTTTATATCCGATTTCGCTCGAAAAAGACAAACATACTTTAGAATGTGCTGAATGCGGGCATATTTTCAGGCCTCTATCGCACGAAAGCACCAGGGTGATTAGAGTCGGCATTAATTCTAAAGGTAAATTCAGAAAATATTATCGAGCAATTTGTCCGGTTTGCCAAGAAGTGGTTGAATTCGATCTGGGATTTGGTGGAGAACCGAATGTTCGAGAAACCACCGCAATTAACAATTTTGAGATGGTCGAAGTCGAAAATGGTGTTTATGAGTGGTTTCTCGATGCAATCGAACGTTTATTGCAAATTTCTCAAGAACGCGGCTACCAAAAGGGGTGGATTCAGCATCAAATTTTAGACGGGGATAAAAGAAGACATTTTACCCCCGATTTTATTCCGATTAATTTAAAAGCTTTACGACTAAAAGAATGGGAGTTTCTAGCCAAAATTTTGGGTTACAAAAAAGGCTGGGCGTGGCATCGCCACTCTGAAGCCCAAAATATTATTAAATTACAATCTCAAGATATTAGTTAATCTTTTTACTTTGAGATTTTTTAAAATATTTAATCGATTTACCAGTACCGCCAAAAACTCCAATGCTAACTATTCCTAAAGAGATGAAAAATCCAATATGCGGTTCAATAGAATCACTTGACGTGACATTATGTTGAACTGCTAAATAAGATTCTTTTTCCAAAGATTTATCTGGATTTAAATCAATTTCTGCACCATTAACATTCATAGCACAAGATAAAGTCACTAACACCAAAATGAGTGGAGTATAAAGATATTTCATTTCAATTCAATCTCACTAGAGTAACAAAAAATTGCGAACTAATTTTTTTGTAGATGAGTTATTAGCTCTAGAAAAATGATACTCAAAACCCTACTTACTCTTGACAAATTCAAAAATAATCTTAATATTTACCTTTTTTAACAATTTAAATTGGGTCAGAAATATTTGTCAAATAACCATCAAATAAAATTAATTTTCTCCCCTCAAATAAAAGCCCCAGTCTGATTGCTGGGGCTTTAAACTAACTCTGAAAGTTATGACTTAATTTTCAAATAGACTAGATCGTACTTAAGAAATAATCTCTAGCTCGAAGAAAATAAAATATCAATTTTCCTAAAAATTGGTATTAGCAAATATTTTAGCTTAAAAATCGAAAATATCAAAAAATAGCATGCCACTAAATAATGATGCGCTGCGCGCATTTTTATATGAAGTGGTTTTAGATAATTTTATTCGATACAAGCAAATTTTCTCAAACCATTAAATTTACCAAGTTTTTATCTATGTCTATTATTCATCCACATCAAAGCTATCAAAAGGAGCAAGAAACAATGACCTTAACCTCCCTCATTCATTCTGAGCAAGTTCAAATTAATCGACCGCTTCCCGATTTTTCAAACACAAACATGGAACAAATTTTTAATGCTTTAAAATGTCTCAGTAGTCTCAAATCTAGTCTGATCTCAGATTGCGTTCACGAAACAAATCAAGGCAATTACAAGCAAACTGAAAATCTCAAACTGATTCAATCTCTAAGTAATTGCCAATCTAGCCTAATCCAAAATCTAGATCGCTATCTAGCTCAAGAATTAGACGAAAATTTGCCTTTCTAAAAGGCATTAATCAATCGGGCTTCAAGCCTGACAATAACTGCGCTGCGCGCAATTTTGAATGAGGCGACTTGAAGATAGTTAGTAGTTATTTTCAATACTCTAGATTTATTATCTTAGACTATCAATCGCCTCAATTAAAAAACAATCTCGTTTAATGGAATAAAAATTATGTTTGCTAATGCTTTTAATCTTCCGCAAACTAAAAATGGTATCGTTCATTTTCCTGGCTGTCCGAGGCAGTATAGAGCTGATTGCAAAGCCGGAATTTTCAAGATTGGTGAAACCGAAATGTTAGGTAATTCCCTCCAGATGGAGATTTTAGCTTACCGAACATTCAACGCCGAATTGTTTAACTATCCTTACCAACAATGGGTCGAAGTTTTCTTTATTGACAAAGATAACACCGTCAGTAATATTTTGTTCAAAACCGAGTCAATTGGCAATTTCTTGGAGCTGATTACTAGTTTAACTGTTGCCAAGATGCCTCTCGGTTCGCAAATTGTAACTGCAAAAACTTCTAAACGTTCTAGCGACAATGGTAATTATTATGCTGTTGAGTTTTCCTATGTTGATAATCAAGCAGATCGGGCGGCTGAATTATGCGACTTCATTACTAACAACATCAATGAAATTTATGCCGCTCGATTGGCTCACACTTTCGACAAACCCAATCCTTCTCAACAATTACCCGCTCAAACAGAACCAAAACCAATCAACGAAGTATCTCCAGAAAATCTAGAAATCTAGATCGATAATTCTGCCAAATTCGTCTTACTATAACCCAAATCTATGAGATTTGGGTTTTTTACTAACAAAATTAATTAATCGGAGAAAAAAAATGAACCAACAACTATTATTCGCTCAAGAAATTGATGTTTTATCTACTGAGATTTCTAATTTACAACAACTCTTGAATTCTAAACAAGAAGAAATCGCAAACCTTCAAAATTACCAAGCTAAAGCTAGCGATATCCTTAAACAATTATCGGATTTTATCAAAATTTTACCCGATAATGTCACAAATCGCTTTCATGAAAATGCAATCGCTCTATTTTCAAAAGATGTAGAAAACAATCCTGAATTAGATTCTAAATTAAATTCTGAATTAGAACCATCGGCGGACATCGATACTGATAAAATAGAACCGTCGGCGGACATCAAAGAAAATATTGAACAAGTTACCCCTCCCGTACCTGTGGGACTGAAACTTGATGATGTGCCAAATAGCAATGAAATTTCTTCATCCCCAACTGCACCAACTGCACCAATTGAAGCAGAAACAACAGCCGAATCGCATTCTACCGATAACAATTTAGATACCGATCTGGCAATTGAACCAATCAAAGGCTTGCATAATGTTTATCGTACCCCATCTGGAGATATTATTATTGGCTTCAAGAACAAGACTTTAGTTGAAGGCTGGAGCGAACATCTCAAAGATACGATGCAAATCTGCCAAGATTTTAGTATTGTTAGCGGTAAAGAACGCCAAACGAATCATAAATTTGAACTTCATTTGTTAGGAGTTGAAAGTGATAATTTGCAAAGTTTAATCGATGCTAAAATTAACTTCAAATTCTCTCCTCAACTGCTTGGTTCGCCCGGCATATCTGAGGACACCTCAGATATGGCGAATCCGCAATTCTTGAAAGCGCAATCAGGCTTAAATAATAGTCAAGATGCTTCTACCGCACAAAAAGTTACGCTTAATCAATTAAAAGCTGGCGATATTGTTCAAACTCAGCACGGAGAATATCGCATCATTGATTTACCCGCTCCTGAAGATACTAACGAAGAAATCGACACTGATTCCGGCGAAATTAAAATCGATTGTATTTGCCTAAAGCACAATTCTTCTGAAGATATTATCGGACAAACTGTTAGCATTCCATTGAAATTATTGTCTCTAGTGCAACCCGTTACTTTCAATGGTTTCACTGTCGGACAACTGGTTAAAATCAATACTTATCGTCAAGGAGAAGGCAATTTTGGCAAAGTAGGTCAAATTAGCGGAGCAGGCGAAGACGGTTGTGCTGTCTCGATAGATGGCGAAACCAAATACTTCTTAAACCATGAATTAGTTGCTGGCTAAAGTCTTCAAATATCACCTCAATAAATGCCTATGAACTGTTGATTTATAGGCATTTATTATTTTGTCAAATCATTAAATAAAGGAAATATTTTTAATGTCTTGCTGGGTTTTGAGCGAAAATCATATTAATACTATTTGTAGTTTTGTTTTCTACTATCACTATTTCCAAAAATATACTGAGAAAGAAATAGCAGATATTGGCAAAATTCTGTCAGATGAAAATCTTAAAAGCTATAAATATCGATATCCAAATCACTGGGAAGAAGATCTAAAGGATTTTAACTATCAATTTAAATTAGTAAAGATTGATAATATTTCATTGATTCAGTTCATTAAATTCTTGAACTGCCTGGAGTATCAATCTTGCGAACATCGCAGTTACGAAAAATCTTTCGCCTATCTTCTTCTATTTAATTGGCGTGCTGTTGCCTTTCAAGAATTACAAAACAAAGAGTCTAATTCTTATCCGACTCTACGAGAACTTGTGCATTCAGCTACTTACGACCAGGCCGAATGGGCAATTTAAAGAATTACTAATCTTTCAAATAACTGAATTCAGTAGCAATTATTAACTACTGGATTCAGAAAAATACATTCATAATTCAAGGATAATTATCATGTCTAAAGACCAAGCAATTTATCAAAAAATAAATATTGATGGCATTACTTTCACTGTAAACACTATTATTGTCGAATTGAAAGCTAACTATCAGTATTCACTTTCTTCTGCAATGTATCCATTAGAATTGGGTAACGGATTGTTCATTCGGCAACTCAAACCTGATTATATTATTAACGGAGAAAATATCGAAGCTGACTGTCCAAATAAATTCTCTTGGCAATATACTGGTTCTGGTTTGAGAAACCTTAAAACTGGTTTCGCACCAAGCATTGAAGCTTGTTATTTTGCCTTTAAAAATGCTAGTCGTCGATTAATTGCTGCCTAAGATTCAATTAAAAGAAGTCCTTCTAATATAAGGACTTCTCAGCTAGGAAATATTAAGCTGCTCCAGGAATGTTTTAGTATAAAACAAGGACAGTTTTATTAAATAAAACCTTTAAGCAATTCAAGTTATACTAACAATTAAGTTAATCTATAATGAGCTATTAAAGAATTGCTTAAGAATTAACAATATGAGGTGAATCATGACCAACGCTATCGAACAGAAAGAGATATTGAATGCAATCGCAGCTTTAAGTACAGAAATTAAAAGCGATCTTAAAGTCGTCAAGGAAAACGTTCAACAACTGACCGTCCAACAAGCAAGAATTGAAGGTAAAATTGAAGCGGTTGAAGCTAAAGTTGAAGCCGTTGAAGACAAACTTATAGCCGTTGAGGACAAACTTGAAGCTAAAATTGAAGCGGTCGAAGATAAGTTAAGTGCCAAAATTGAAACCGTTGAAGCTAAAGTTGAAGCCGTTGAAGATAAACTTGAAGCTAAAATTGAAGTCCTCGAAGATAAATTAAGTGGCCAAATTGAAGCCGTTGAAACTAAGGTTGAAGCAGTTGAAGATAAATTAAGTGCCCAAATTGAAAATGTTGAAGCTAAATTAACTGCTCAAATTGAAACGGTTCAAGGCAAATTGGAAGGTACAAACCTAATGTTTAGTTCGATTGAAGGCAGAATTACCAATGTAGAAAATAGACTCACCATTCAAGGTACTCGCTTCTTTACATTCTTGGGCATCTTAATCACCGGATTATTGGCAATGCTCGGCAAATTAGTCTTTTTTCCGACTAATTTTCAATGAATGCCCAAGAAGACTAAATCTTTCTCCCTAACCGTAAATAAAGGAATCGTCCCTATCATGTAGGGAGAACAACCTAAATCAATCAATCCACGCTTGCAAATTCTCAAATTGATGCCAAATGTTGCCGTTCCTTTCTCCTCATTGGTATTCATCAAAATCATTTTAAAAGCCGTACTAAAGACCAATCTACCAGTAGGTTCTTTTCCACCAAGAATCCCTCCTAATATCCCTTCACCACCCGGTACTAATTGATATTT
>JASJCW010000249.1 GCA_030065265.1 Prochloraceae cyanobacterium | reverse complement strand
CGGCCGATCGAGCTAGTGGAGTAGAAGGAATCCAAAAATTAAAACTTTACAGCGTTAATACCGAACTCGATCCTAAATCTAACAATCGCCAGCTCAAATTAATTTTAAACAATAAAAAATATCAGAATAATGATTTTCAGCTCTCTGAAAATGGCAAAATAATTGTAGTCCAAAGAATGGAGCGCAGGAATCCTGAAAAATTCGATCTTTGGTTAATTGAAAAAGATCGCAAACCTCAACCTTTGAAAGTACAAGGAGGGGAATTTTTAATTGCACCAGACAGCCAAACTTTAGCCATTGCTAAAGGAGAAGGAATCGCCTTATTACCTTTAAAACCAGATTCCGAACCCCTCGATTTTTTGCCTAAATTTGGGAGAATTCTCGGTTTTTCTCGAGACGGAAGAGCTGCAGTAATGGTAAACTTCAATACAGAAAATGCTAATTTAAGATACACTAGAAGCCTATTTTACGTTAACAATCAAGGGCTGCAAAAAGAACTGCTCAACACTTCAGGCTCGATTATTGACTGTAAATTTAATCCTACGGCTACCCATTTATACTGTTTGTTAACGGAAGTAAAAGATGCTGAAGAATATCGAGAATTACCTTATTTAGCAAAAATAGATCTAAAAACAAAAGAAGTCACCCCAATATTAGGCTGGCCCGAATATCAAGATATTCAAATCAGTATCGCTCCCGACGGTTTAGGAATACTATTCGATCAATTAATTACCACAGAAGATAGCGATCGCGAGTTAATTAATAATTCTGGAGCTGCGATCGTTGGTGGTAACATTTGGTTGTTAATCCAATCTGTGGATCTTTCTTCTAATTTGAAACCCCAACTAGAACAATTACCTTTAGTTGGAGTTCGTCCGCAATGGCTGCCTTAATTTTCAATTAGTTCTTCGACGACCAACCAACCACCAGAATGATTGTAACGAGCTATTAAAGCTATTAAAGACCCATCTTGGCAATTTGATAGCTGTTGGTTTACTTTCGGGTGTAAAGTCACTAAATCCCAGACTCGAGGGTAAAATTCTCTCGGTTTCGTTAGGTCGATCGCATATTGTCGATCGCCTCTAAGCTGGAAATAACCTTGAAAATAGCTGCCAGTCGATTTTAAATGAGGAATTTGTTCGCAAAGACAGTTTCCGTCTTGAGGGTAGCGATCGGGGTTGTCTAGATAGTATTTTTGCCAGTATAACCAATCAGGATGTTCTGGGAGCAAATCGTACAGGGGTATTATTGCCGCAGGAGCAAGGCGATCGCTCAATAAAGCTTCTTGAAGGGTTCTCACGTCGAGATTGCGAGGCTGACAATTTAATTTTAGACATAAAGCTGCAGCCATCCCTGCTGCTTGTCCGATATTCATCACCACAGGCTGCAAGCGAGTGCTACCATTAGCGATATGAGAAACAGAAATATTTTTTTCACAAACTAATAAACCATCGATCGCATCTGGTATTATTGCCCCATAAGGAATAGTAAAAGCAGTCCCAGTCCAACGTCCACCCCAGCGAAAAGATTTAGGTTGTAAAGTAAAATCTATACCTGGATAATGATGATCGTTAGCATAATTGCCAACGGCGATCGCGCTGATTATTCCTGTTTGGTTCGGTAATCGGGCTACAGTGCCATTTTTAACAGGTAAAATATCATTTTCTGTAATAGTTTCGATTCCTTTTATTCTTCTACTTTCGCGATAGTAAGGATGGAGAGCAAAAGCACTTTCTTGGTGGGGAAAAATATTTTCAGCTAAACCGTAACGTCTTCCTAATTCAGATTGAATGTAGCTAGCAAAATTTAAACTATGACAATAAGCAGCTTCAAGAAATTCTTTTCTTTGCTCGGAAGATGCGATTAAACGACCTAAATTTGCTCCATAATCATTACCAGATTGAGGCCAGTTTATCATAAATAAATTGTCTGGCAATCTACCGTAATTTAAAAACTTTTCTGCTCCATAATCCGTCCAAGTTCCTGAAAAATTGCGATCGTAACTAGTTATTTCTTTTGCTTTTTCTGACTTGCCATAATCTTGTAAAATAAACACCCAAGTTGGTGCTTGAACCGGATATTCATTAGTCAGTTCGTTAAAAGATCTTGGCGCGCTCGGTTCGTCAAATTCTGTTTGTAATTCCCAACCCCAACGCAAGGGAATTTCAGCTAAAGCAATTAAATCCCCTAACTCAGTTCCATCTAAAGTTATTTTTGCTTCTACGATTAAATCTGAGAATCGTACTGCTGTAATCTTATTTTCTTTTTGAAAAACTTCTAAAGGTATTTTATTTGGTATCCACTGCAAATTTGGTAATTCTTGAACCCAACGAGCAAAAATTTTCGCCCCAACAGCAGGATTGTAGGAAAACATACTCACCCAACTATTATCTAAACCTGCTTGATGTTCCGCTCTTAATGCTTTTAAAAAAGCTCCCCACAATCCAGTTTGCAAAGATAATAACTCGTTGCCATCAGGAGCAGCAACTCCAGCCGCAGTTAACATTCCTGCTAACCAAGAATATTCGCTGACTAAAACTGTTTTAATTCCAGATCTAGCCGCTTGAATTGCTGCGGTAGTGCCGCCAACTCCACCACCAACAATTAAAATATCTGTAGTTATTTTTTCTGTCATTTATTATTAAAAATTTAGAGCTTATATTAGTTATTACTTAGTACGATTGAGCTAAACAATTTACGAGAAAATTACTATTGTTATTTAAAAAATATCGTGTTAAAGAACTTAAATTTAAAAAAAGATCGAAAATTTTATCAATTTAGAGGATATTTTTTTCAAAACTTAATACTTTAAATTAAAAATCAATTCACAAATATGGTAGTTTAAATCGTCGAAAAGGGAAAACTAGGATATGAAACCTCAAAAATAATTTAAAGTGTTAGCTAGTTTACGGCCTTTTATTTTCCCAACAGCAGGATACATCCCACACGGAAATTCCTATTTATGGGAAACAAAATTGATGGCATTTCATATAGTTTCCGACGCATTAATTGCGATCGCTTATTATTCGATTCCCATCATTTTATGGTACTTCGTGCGACAAAGACAGGATAATCCCTTTAAGCAAATTTTTATTCTCTTTGGAGCTTTTATTATTTCTTGCGGAACGACTCACGTTTTAGAAATTGTCACCCTTTGGTATCCGATTTATTGGTTATCAGGAACGGTCAAAGCATTAACAGCTTTAGTATCCTGCTATACTGCCATAGAATTAGTCCAAATAATCCCAAAAGCTCTAGCACTGCGAAGTCCGGCCGAACTAGAAACAGTCAATAAAAATTTAGAAATAGAAATCGATCGCCGTCAACAAGCAGAAACAAAAATTCGCCAATTAAACTTAAATTTGGTCAAAGAAATCGCCGATCGCACCGCAGAATTAAAAGCATCTCAAGAAAGACTGCAAATCTTTATTGCTAACGCACCCACCGCGATCGCCATGTTAGACGAAAACATGAGATATTTAGCCGTATCTCAAAAATGGCTCGCAGACTATAAAATAGATCGAAATAAGAATATTATTGGCAAATCTCAATATGAAATATTGCCCCAAACCAGCGATCGCCATCGAGAAATATATCAAAAATGTTTAAAAGGCGAAATTCAAAAAAAAGAGCAAGATTTATTGTATTGTGCTGACGGATCTGGCGAGAAAATGCGTTGGGAAATACATCCTTGGCGAGACAAAAGCGATCGCATTAAAGGGATTATTATCTTTACAGAAAAAATCGCCGAACTATTAAAAACAAGAGAACAATTAAAACTATATAAATTTGCTTTAGAATGCGCCCCAGATGCAATATTTTTAGTCCAACCAGATGCTAAATTTTCCTACGTAAATCAAGCAGCCTGCTACTATTCAGGTTATTCGCGCCAAGAACTATTAAATATGAAACTCTTCGATCTCGATCCCTCCTACAATCGAGAAAATTGGCACGAAAATTGGCAAAAAATCAGACAATATAAATTCAGAAAAATAGAATCTTGTCTCGAAACAAAACAAGGTCAAATCATTCCCGTCGAAAAAAATGCCAATTACTTTGAATATCAAGGAAATGAATATAAATGTTCGATCGTCCGCGACATTCGCGATCGCAAAATAATTGAAGCAACCCTAAAAGAAAACGAAGCAGCGATTCGCACCCTCTATCAATTAGCTTCAACTAAAGAACTCAACTTCAAGCAGCAAATACAGCAACTTTTAATTATGGGTTGTCGTCGCTTCAATTTAGATATTGGCATTTTATCCCACGTCAAAGCTAAAAAATATCAACTAGTTGCAGTTCACAGTTCCCTAGAAGATATCAATCGCGGGATGGTATTCGATCTCGAACAAACTTATTGTTGCCAAACCCTCAAAGCCAAACAACCGATCGCCTTTGAAGCAGCTAGTAATTCAGAATGGGTCAAACATCCTTGCTATCAAACCTTTAAACTAGAAGCATATATCGGTATGCCGGTAATTGTCGGCGATCGAGTTTATGGAACTCTAAATTTTTCTAGCCACAACAAACATTCTCGCAAATTCAAACCTTTAGACATCGAACTGATCAAACTAATGGCCCGATGGTTGGGAAATCAGATCGAAAGACAAAAAGCAACCATTACCCTGCAAAATCAATTAAAACGCAGTATCTTATTAGAAAAAATTCTCCAGCAAATTAGAGGAAGTTTAAACTCACAGCAAATATTTAATACTAGCGTGGTTCAAGTCGGGCGAGTATTTAAAGTCAATCGTTGCAGCATACACGCATACATACCCGGAAAAGAGCCGAAAATTCCCAGTATGGCCGAATATCTCGAAACAGAATCTAAATCTGTATCCTTAATCGAGATAGAAATACCCGTCAAAGGCAATCCTCACGCCCTCAAAGTGCTCAGCACCGACAAAGCACAAATCGCAAATAATGTTTATCGAGATCCTTTGCTTCAACCAGTGCGATCGCTGTGCGAACAAATTAATTTAAAATCAATGCTAGCGGTGCGGACTTCTTATCAAGGTCAACCCAATGGTTTAATTGCAGTTCAACAATTCGATCGCTTCAGAAATTGGACTCGACAAGAAGTCGAACTAATCGAAGCAGTAGCCGCACAAATTGGCATTGCGATCGCCCAAGCACAACTTTTAGAAAGAGAACAACAAAGAAGAGCAGAAATTGTCAATAATAATTTAGCCCTCAAACAAGCCAAAGCCGAAGCAGACGCAGCCAACAACGCTAAAAGTGAATTTTTAGCAATGATGAGTCACGAAATCCGCACGCCAATGAATGCCACGATCGGCATGACAAGTTTGCTATTAGATACGGAATTAACCCCGGTGCAATTAGAATATGTCGAAATTATTCGCAGCAGTGGCGACTCTTTGCTAACCATCATTAACGATATCCTCGACTTTTCCAAAATAGAATCGAATAAATTAGAACTAGAAGAACAACCCTTTAATTTAAGAGAATTTCTCGAACAGACATTAGAACTTTTTGCCCCTACCGCTAGCAGCAAACAATTAGAATTAGCTTACCTCATCGATTCTCAAACTCCTGCGGCTATTTTAGGCGACGTGACTAGGGTGCGTCAGATTTTAGTCAATCTATTAAGTAATGCGATTAAATTTACTAATCAAGGCGAAATCTTAATTTCCCTTACCTGTCAGCAATTAGAAAATTCAGATTATGAAATTCAATTTGCAGTTAGAGATAGCGGGATTGGCATCGCTCAAGATCGCATGGATCGTTTATTTAAATCCTTCTCTCAAGTCGATAATTCCATCGCCCGCAGGTACGGTGGAACGGGGCTAGGTTTAGCGATCAGCAAGCGTTTAGCCGAAATGATGGGCGGATCGATGTGGGTTGAAAGTAACGGCGCGATCGCTGGAAATCCCCCTAGCAGGTGGCAACAAACAACCGCCGATCGCCAAGGTGCAATATTCTACTTCACGATTGTCGCCTCGGAAGTAATCGATCCTGAAGTAGCTGAATTTGAAAATTACACCGAAAATATTGCCGGAAAAAGAATTGCGATCGTTGCAGACAACGCCACTAACCGGAAAATATTGACAATGCAAGCTCAATCTTGGGGTTTTGACGTTCGAGCTACTTATCAAGCAGAGCGGGCAATGCAAATGCTTCAAGCAGAAAATTTCGACGCGCTCATTTTAGATCTCAATCTCGCTTCCAAAGCAAAATTTAATTTAGTTTCTCGCATTCATCAAATTAATTCCCATCAAAGACTGCCAATAATTGTACTTTCTGCTCCAGGTGCTTGTTCTTGCGACGATGCAAGCTTTAAAAGCGATTTCGTCACTTGTCTTAACAAACCGATCAAACAATCCAATCTTTACGATCTGCTCAACAAGATCCTCAGTCAAAATTTAGGCGAAGTCCAAATTTACAAAAGTAAAGCTAGTGAATTTGATAACTCTTTAGCTCGAGAATTTCCCCTCCGCTTACTTTTAGCCGAAGACGTGCCAGTAAATCAAAAAGTGGCTTTAAATATGTTGCAGAAAATAGGATATCGTGCCGATGTTGCCAGCGACGGATCGGAAGTTATCGAAGCCTTGCAACGCCAAGAATACGATCTGATCTTTATGGACGTACAAATGCCGGAAATGGACGGTTTAGAAGTAACTCGCCAAATTCGCCAAACAGCAGATCGATTTCAACCTTGGATCGTGGCGATGACCGCTCATGCAATGGAAAATCATCGCCAAGAATGTTTTGAAGTTGGCATGAACGACTATATTAGCAAACCAGTACATTTAGATAAAATAGTCGAAGTCCTAAGAAGATATCAAAAATTTTTATCCGGCGATCGCCAGCCAGAAAATTGCCCCTCTCAACCGAAGGATACAGCCACCATTTCCAAAATAGAACTCGACGAGCAACTCCCAGTTTTAGATCGAGCAATACTTGCAAGTATTAGAGAAATTGGCGGCGACGGCACTAACGAACTCTTAAGAGAAATTGTTGTTGAATATTCTCAAGATGCCCCAGATCGAATTACCGCGATCGGTCTTGCTATTGAAGAAAAGAACAGTAAAAAACTATTCCAATCTTCTCACGGTCTTGCTTCAGCATCTTCTACTGTTGGTGCCGTTCGTCTCACTAAGTTAGCCAAGTCTGTAGAAGCTTTTGCTCGCGAGGGAAATGTCCTTGAAACTGAGGCAATTTTATCTCAAATTCAATCCGAATACGATCGACTTATTGCTGCTTTAGATGAAGAAATTAAATAAAATCGCTCCGCAACCCAATCTAGATGAAATTTATTCGGCTGTTCCGCGCACCAAGCAGACGGTCTACTTTTAAAGGAAATTAAAATCTTTTTTAAAAAGAAATTCTTCTTTTTTATTGTTTTTAAAATATCCCGCTTCTGTCACTCTCCGAAATTTAAGTTATACTAATAAAGTATTATTGATTACTGAAAGCTAGTAAGAGCAATGGATGTAGAG
>JASJCW010000248.1 GCA_030065265.1 Prochloraceae cyanobacterium | reverse complement strand
CTAGAAAATGTAAATCTGCAAAGAACTAATTGCAAAGCAGCTAATTTTAAAAATAGTGCGATCGCTAATGTTAATTTTCAATCTGCAATTTTAACTCAGGCAAATTTAGTCGGTGCTTGTTTTGAAAACATAAATTTCAAAAATGCAATTTTAAAACAAGTAAATTTTAGGAATAGTATTTTAAAATCTGTCAATTTAGAATATTCTAATTTAGAATCAGCAGATTTAAACAATACAGATTGTATAGAAGTCAATTTTAGTAACGCTAAATTAAAAAATGCTAGATTTAAAAATGCTAAATTTAGATCTGTTTGTTTTAAAGATACGGATTTAGAAAATGCTAATTTTAAAAATGCCAACTTGGAAAACGCCAGTATTTTAAATACCAATCTTAGGAGCAGTGATTTAATTCAAGCAAACTTAAAAAATGCCGATCTAAGTGGTAGCGATTTAAGGAATGCTAATCTTCACAATGCTAATCTTAACGGTGCTTTCTTGAAAAAAGTTCAAATAAATTCAAAAACTAATTTAAATAAAAAATGGCGTTTACTTTGGAAAATAGTTAATAATAAGTGCGAGAATAAGAATTTAGAAAATGTCGATCTCTCTGGGGCAAATTTAAGCGATCGCAGCTACTCTCAAGATAAAAATAAACATAATTACCCTTTAGATCTTAGCCTCACTGGTCTGGATTTAACCAATTTTAATTTTAAAAATGCCAACCTAAAAAATGCTCGATTTAAAAATGCCGATTTAAAGAATGCTGACCTAGAAGGAGCAAATTTAACTAATGCAGATCTCAGTTATGTCAATCTAGAAGGAACAAACTTAACCAATGCCGATCTCAGCTATGCCAATTTAGAAGGAATAAATTTTAACAAAAATACTAACTTTAAAAATACTAATCTCAAAGGAACAAAATTTGAGAATTCCGGCTTAAATAGAAGATAATTATCGAACTTAACCGATACTATTTGTGTTTTCCTGTCTAAGTTAATTTAAATAAATGCTCCTGAGCGTGTCAGTATATGAGATACTATTTAAAATTGCGATCGATCTAAATATTACAATGAGAATAAATAAAGCTCGTTTGCGTCAATTACACTCTTCCCTCGCACCGATTATGGTGCTACCTTTACTAATTACCTTACTTACTGGAGTGGCATTTCAAATTGCCGTTGCAACCGACAATACCGATCGTTTTTATTGGTTATTAGAAGTTCATATCGGTACGTTCGGCTCGATCGACCTCCAAAACATTTATCCTTTTCTGAATGGTGCGGGTTTATTTACTTTAATAGTCACTGGAATTATCATGTGGTTGCAAAAAAGAAGACCCCAGCGATCGTAAATTTGGGATGATGAAAAATCTCTACAAAAAAGCTTTGCGCTTGGAATATTTTACTGTTGGCTACAATGTTTTTGAAGCAATTGTTTCCCTTACCTTTGGCAGCATTACTAATAGTATTGCTCTAATTGGGTTTGGACTGGATAGTGTTGTTGAATCCCTATCTGGGTTAATTTTAATCTGGCGATTGCAACAACACGATCGGCTTAACAAAGAATTAGAAGAAAAAATTGAACGTCAAGCCACTAAATTAGTTGCTATTACCTTTTGGGTTTTGGCAAGTTATGTCTTACTTGAATCGGGGAAAAAACTACTCGCACAAGAAATTTCAGAACCTTCTGCGATCGGAATTTTAGTTGCGATCGCCTCTTTAATTATTATGCCGATTCTCGCACAACAAAAGTATAAAACGGGCAAAAATATTAACAGTAAAGCCTTAATCGCAGATGCTAAAGAAACCTTAGTTTGTTCTTGGCTTTCGGTTGCCTTATTGCTTGGTTTAGGCTGTAATTATTGGTTTGGATTTTGGCAAGCAGATCCTATTGTCGGTTTGATTATTGTTATTTATTTACTCAAAGAAGGGTGGGAAACCTGGAACGAAAGCGACGAAGAATAAAATAAAATTCACTGCGATCTGTTTAAGGTAACCAAGGATATTGTCCGAAATCTGGAGGACGTTTTTCTAAAAAAGCCTGTTTTCCTTCTGCACCTTCTTCCGTCATATAGTAAAGTAGGGTAGCATTGCCCGCTAACTCCTGCAACCCAGCTTGACCGTCACAATCTGCATTAAAAGCCGCTTTTAAACAACGAATCGCGATCGGACTTTTTTGCAATATTTCTTGCGCCCATTTTACCCCTTCAGCTTCCAATTCTGCTACTGGGACGATACAATTAACCAAACCCATTTCTAAAGCTTGTTTGGCATCGTACTGACGACAGAGAAACCAAATCTCTCGAGCCTTTTTTTGTCCGACAATTCTCGCTAAATAACTCGCCCCAAAGCCCCCATCAAAACTACCCACTTTAGGCCCGGTTTGACCGAATATAGCATTATCTGCGGCAATAGTTAAATCGCAGATTACGTGTAAAACATGACCGCCACCGATCGCATAACCTGCAACTAAAGCAATTACTACTTTAGGTATCGATCTAATTAAGCGTTGCAAGTCTAGAACATTTAAACGGGGTATCCCATCATCGTCAATATAACCCCCTTTACCTCGCACGCTTTGATCTCCACCCGCACAAAAAGCATATTTACCATCCGTATGGGGGCCAGCTCCAGTTAAAAGAATAACACCAATTTTATTATCTTCGCGAGCATCGCAAAAAGCATGATAAAGTTCGGCAACTGTTTTCGGCCGGAAAGCATTGCGTTTGTGAGGACGATTAATCGTAATTTTAGCTATACCGTCCCATTTATGGTAAAGAATATCTTCGTAAGTTTTGACTGCTTGCCATTCGATCGTCATACAGTTTCTTTGTTACCCTGCTAACCGCCAGTAAAAATTTATTATTGCAGCTTTAGGGCTTTTCTAAAATAACTTTGCAATTAGTAGATCGCTTATCTTTAACTGCATCATATCGCAACCCTCTCAGGAAAGATATGCATCTTAATAATTTTATTTTTCAAGATCTATTTTTAGTTAGATTTATTTTTTAGCAATTTTCAATAAGAATATTACATGAAAATAAAAAAACAATGGGGATCGACTTAAAACGAATTAGAATTGACTCATATAAATTTTAGCTTGAAAAATTCTATTGGCGATCGCATGAAAATCGCTAGTAATTTTGATAGCTAATTGTTAAGATGATTGTGTTTTCTTAAAATATCAAGAAGTTAACCAGTTACTAATAAAAAAATTAACAAAGGTTGAAAAATGTCTACAATCACTAAAATTCGCTGTCCCAACTGCGGTAGTTTTGCTCAAAGAAAAACGATTAGAAAAAAAGATCTCATCGAAACATCCTGTCAAATTTGCGATTATTTTTTAGTTTGCACGGGCGATCGCGGTAAAGTATTAGAAGCTTATGCACCTGGAATTGATTGTTAACCTTAAGATTTAGAACTTCGTAATTGTCCGCAAGCAGCATCGGCTTCTAACCCTCGAGAATAACGTACGCTAACAGCAACGTGTTTCTGTTCGAGAATATCTCTAAAAGCTTTAATTCTCGATTTGTCGGGACGTTGATAGTCTACTTCGTTAATGGGATTATAAGGAATGAGATTAACGTGAGACTGAAAACCTTTGAGGTGTTTGCTTAGTTCGATCGCGTGCTGAGGTAAATCGTTAACTCCGGCTAAAAGTACGTATTCAAAGCTAACCCTGCGTTTAGTTGAATTGACGTATTCTCGACACTCATCTAAAAGTGCGTTGAGATGATAGTGTTTTGCACTGGGAATGAGTTGCTCTCGTAATTTTTGATTGGAAGCGTGTAAACTGACAGCCAGTGTTGCTTGCAATTTATATGCTGCGAGTTGGCGAATTTTACCAGGAAGGCCCACCGTAGAAATTGTCAGCGATCGCTGTCCGATACCAACATCCTCATTAATAGATTTTACCGCGCCGACAACTTCGTTAATATTCAGCAAAGGTTCGCCCATTCCCATAAATACCACATTACTCACCCTTTGCTGAAAATCTTCCTGGACGGTCAATACTTGATCTACTATTTCGTGACGTTTCAAGTTGCGAGTAAAACCACCTTTTCCCGTAGCACAGAAGTCGCACGCCATCGGACAGCCAACCTGAGTAGAAACGCAAACCGTCAAACGAGAAGCTGTCGGAATACCTACAGTTTCAATAATTAAACCGTCATCGAGACGCAAAAGATATTTACGAGTGCGATCGGGTGCGGTGCTAAAATAATCTAAATTAGAACGTCCGATCGGATAATCTGCGAAATCTTCGCGCCATTTTTTCGGAAAGACAGTAATATCTAATAGGGATTTAGCACCTTTTTGATACAACCATTGATGTAATTGTTTTCCGCGATATTTAGGTTGACCTCGATCTTCAATCCAAGTAGTTAATTCCAAAAGAGATTGACCGAGAAGAGGTTTGTTAGTTGCAACTGTTGCCATCACTAATAAATTTAGCTCTAATTTTACTTATTCATTGTTACTGATTTATTTCTAGATTGCTCAAATAATTGCAATCTCAATCTTAAAAAAATCGATACTATTTTGTCTTCTTGCTTCAAGAAAAATTATTTTCCCGGCTCAAGAGATTAATTTGCTAATCTTAAAAAAATATCTTAGTCGGATCGATGCCTTTTAAAAATGACACAATTTAAAGTGCGTTTCGCCAAAGAATCGGATCGGGAAACAGTATTAAAATTTTGCGAACATACTTGGCAAGATTCGCCAGATTACATTCATTTAGTCTGGGATATATGGTTTAAAGACGATCGCGGTAAAATTTTTATTGTGACTAATTCTGAAGATATTCCCATCGCGATGAGAAGAGTAGTTTTAATGTCAGAAAACGAATCTTGGTGGGAAGGTTTTCGAGTCGATCCTCTTTATCGCCAGCACTTTTTAGCAATAATTTCTTTAGTAGAAAAATATATCGCTCGATATTTGCAAGAAAATAATATTAAGATATCTCGATCTTGTGTTTGGTCGAACAGTAAAACTATGCAAGCTTTTACAGCTCGACGCAAAAAACGCACGCAAATTGGGAAATATGCCTTATATAAATCTCAACCAATTCAAAGTTACAGCGATCGCCTTTTTAAATTAAATTTAGATGACTGCGAGCAAATTTACTCTTTAATTACTCAATATAATTATTATCCACAATCAAAAGCAAACGAAATTATTTATGCGAGTCTTGGTGACAAATGTCAAGAATTAAATAAGTTGCAGATCGAAGAAAGGATTAGATCGGGAAAAATTTGGGGATTGAAAGAAGCAAAAAATATCAAAAATATAGCGATCGAAAGCCCGACAACAATCGATCGGCAACAACTTTGGATTGGTTATATTTGCGGGGAAACAGAAACTATGTCAGATTTTTTAATAGAACTAAAAAAGCTTGCATACTGTCAAAAATGTTCCAATATTGGATTATTTGTTACCCATCGAGAAAGTATTTTAAAATCTCTGTTTAAAGCTGCATACGAGCGAGCAGAAAAACAAGATCTTTTTGTCTATGAGTGGGAAAATTAACCACAGATTCAAAATAAAAAAAAATTACCGACAATAAGCCATTCTTTGTTGATAATATTGAGGATTAATTGGTTGGAAACCGACATTATCGGCCGTAAAAGCAGCAATAGTATAACTATTCCGCAAAGTTGGAGGAACTTGACCCCACCAAGCAACTTGCACCGTATTGGGATAAATTTGTGCAGAAAAACAGGTGTTTCCCATTCTGCCATACATATTATTACCGCTACGAAAATAAACCACTTGAGTTCTAAAATTAGTTTCGTAATAACTCCAATATCCCGCAGGTATTCTATTTAAGTTATAAGAATAGGCAGAAACTGGTTTAAGATTAAAAGGTGTCAAAGCGCAACCAGCAACTAAAATAGTTTGCAATAATCTTTTCATTGCGATCCTCAATATGTTTAAAAAGATTTCTTTAATAAAATAATTCCCAAAATTACCATTTAACTAACTTTTGAAAGTTGAATTTTGCGATCGCAAAAGTGTAGGAAAATAAGATCGATTCTTTTATTGAGAGCTAAAATTATTGCGGCGATCGTGCTTGATTATTTATACGGATCGAAAAACTATTACAAAGAGATTATTTTCGAGCGATGACTTTTTTTGCTGTGTCAAACTAAAGCAGACAGGTAAAAATACTTAAAAAAAATTCCAGAATTAAATTTCAATTCAATTCAACAAAACAAGGAAGATTGTCATACTGGAAAAAATTTTCTTTTTAAATAGTTCAAAAAATTGGCTCAGTTTTTGCAACTCATATCAATTCCCTAAAATAATGTTACAGATCGATTTTCCAAATCTATTGCCTATTGCCTATTGCCTATTGCCTATTGCCTATTGTCGAATTGTAGCAACTTGACTAATTATAAAAAACAACCATTTTATTGTAAAAATGCTCGTTTATATTGAGACAAAAAAACTTTTTTGATTTTCAATTCTGTCAGTATAACTGTTCGATCTTTGACTGGCTTAAAAATTGGCAAGCTAAATGTCAATTTTAAATTTTAAATTATTACTATTTTTGGTCTCAAAGCTTCTCAAAGTCAGGACTGTCAGTGCCAGCACTCAGTTTGTTTCGTTAGGGTTATTAGTAATTTAAATTCAGTTTCGTCAGTTGAAGATTATCATTTTTCAGGTATAAATAACTACTAATTTAACCTGATTTTATCCCAATAAAATTGTTTAACATTTATTTTACGGATTTCCCCACTGCGATCCCCAGGACTTGAAAGGATACATTAGTAATAAGAAAATAAAGAAAAGCTAATTTTCAGGAATACGTGACATAATCTTATGTTTGAATATTTTGATGACAAAGCTATCAAAGCGATTATCCTAGCCCAAGAAGAAGCCAGAAGATCTGGACATAACTTTGTTGGCAGCGAACACATTTTGCTAGGAGTAATCGGCGAAGGAACTACGATAGCAGCAATCATACTTAAAAATAGAGGAATTACTCAAGATAAAACTAGACAAACAGTAGAAAATTTAATCGGCAAAGGATCTGGTTACAGTCCCGCAACCATACCTTTTACACCAACAGTTAAAGGCATATTCGAGAGAGCTTTGCAAGAAGGAAGACAACTAGGCGATAAAAACGTCTCCCCAGAACACATATTATTATCTCTAGTTTCCGACTCAGAAAATGTTGCCGCAAAAGTTCTCAAAAAACAAGGTATTGACCTGAAACAATTGCGCGCTGAATTGATTAAAAAAATTGGCGACAAAGCAACAGCGACTTTTGCCGGTGCAGAAGAGCCTTTCCAGTTTAGAGAAAAACCCAATAAAAAAACTAGTCTCGAAGAATTCAGCACTAATTTAACCCAACTAGCCGCAGAAGGAAAAATCGATCCAGTCATCGGACGCGATCGCGAAATTGAAAGAACGATTCAAATTTTAGGCCGTCGTACCAAAAATAACCCAGTCTTAATTGGCGAACCGGGAGTAGGCAAAACTGCGATCGCAGAAGGCTTGGCACAAAGAATTGTTTCAGGAGATATTCCAGAACTTTTACAAGGAAAGCAAGTTATCAGCCTCGACATGGGAGCGATGCTAGCAGGGACTAGATTTAGAGGTGAATTTGAAGAGCGTCTCAAAACAATAGTCAGTGAAGTTAAATCTGCTGGAAATATTATCTTAGCGATCGACGAAGTTCATACAGTGGTGGGTGCTGGGGCTTTAGGTGGTGGGATCGATGCAGCAAATTTACTCAAACCTGCTCTTGCTAGGGGAGAATTACAATGTTTGGGTACTACTACCCTAGAAGAATATCGCAAGCATATCGAATCTGATGCGGCTTTAGAGCGTCGTTTCCAAAAGGTATTAGTTGGAGAACCATCTGTCGAAGAAACTATCGAGATACTGATCGGTATTCGTAGAAATTACGAAGATCACCATAAAGTAAAAATTTCCGATTTAGCAATCGAAGCGGCGGCAAAATTAAGCGATCGCTATATTAACGATCGTTTTCTTCCAGATAAAGCGATCGACCTGATCGACGAAGCAGGATCGCGCATTCATATCAAGCATTCGATGCAACAAAAGTTAGAAAAGCCTGCAATCGATCCCAAGGCTTTAACTCCAGTAGTTAATGAAGATGATATTGCTGAAATTATTGCCTCTTGGACTGGAGTACCAGTTACTAAAATTAGCGCAACTGAATCGGAAACTTTATTGCATCTCGAAGATAAATTACACGAGCGCATTATCGGTCAATCTGAAGCTGTTAAAGCCGTTTCCCGTGCTTTGCGTCGCGCTAGAGTCAGCTTGAAAGACCCAAATCGCCCGATCGCCAGTTTAATATTTTCCGGCCCCACTGGTGTTGGTAAAACAGAATTAGCTAAAGCTTTGGCTAGTTACATGTTTGGTTCTGAAGATGCGATCGTGCGGGTAGATATGTCGGAATTGATGGAACCCCAAAGCGTTTCTAAGTTAATCGGCTCTCCTCCAGGGTATATCGGTTACGATGAAGGCGGACAGCTCACCGAAGCAATTCGCCGTCGCCCTTATTCTGTGGTTTTATTCGACGAAATCGAAAAAGCTCACCCCGACGTGTTTAATTTATTATTGCAAGTCTTAGATGACGGTCGTCTTTCCGACTCTACAGGCCGGGTTATCGACTTCAAAAACACCTTAATTATCATGACTTCTAACATCGGATCTAAAGTCATTGAAAAAGGTGGTGGAGGATTAGGGTTTGAGACAACTGACGATCTCGATAGTGCTAAATACGATCGCATTCGCAGTTTAGTTAACGACGAACTCAAACAATATTTCCGACCTGAATTTCTCAACCGCATCGATGAAATTATTGTCTTCTCTCAACTCTCCAAACCAGAAGTCAAACAAATTGCCGATCTGCTGCTTCAAGAGGTATCCGAATTACTTCACCAACAGCGACAAATCGAACTTAAAGTGAGCGATCGCTTTAAAGACTTAGTAGTTGAAGAAGGCTACGACCCCGCTTACGGTGCTAGACCTCTACGTCGCGCTATCATGAGATTGCTTGAAGATAGCTTGGCAGAAGCAATTCTTTCTGGAGAAGTTGAAGATGGAGATGGAGCATTAGTCGATCTCGACGATCGCGGTAAAGTTACAGTTACGTCTTTGCAACAACCCAGCAGACAACTACAAGTTGTTTAAGACAAAACAGAGGGATTTATATAGCAGTCAAAGTTTGGGTTAGGACATTTAAGAGAGGCTTAAGCCTTGAATTTTAAGCATAATCCCTCTGCCCTCTGCCTTCTGCTATATCTTTACTTCTTCCCTCTCTACTCTTGCCTAACTAATTAAAGTCACAGGAATTATAATTCGTGTGACTTGACTTTTTATTATTTATGTGCTAGCAAAATTTTAGCTTTTTTTTGCTCGTTTAACTATTTTAGTTACTAAAATATCTTAAAATAACTTAAAATAGTTATTAGTGAGCCTTGTTTGTTTGGTTTGGCACTTCTAACGGAGTGCTGAACCTTATCTGAGAGAGACTTATATCCTGATTTTTCTTATGCTCTAAACTTAATATACTACTTCAATTACCAATTAAGTGTTAATTTAAGTAAACTTAACGATAGTTATTAAAAAATCTCCAGCCATTATAGCTTGACTGGAGATTGCTTTTAAATTTTTTGTTTTATTTTCAAGATTGAATCCGATTAAATCTTACTAGGAATTTGAGGGGCAACCTCGTTGGTTTCAGATAAGACCTTAATTGGATTTTCTTGTTCGACAGCGATCGCCGGTAGAGCCGCTCTAACTTTCATTGCTACTTCTGTAGTTTTAACATCGTAACTGTCGGTTACTAACTTAGGATAAATCCCGCAGACGATGATGGGAACTACCATGCAAGCACCGATGAAGATTTCTCTAGCACTAGCATCGCCTAAATAAGTATCTAAATTGAATTGACGCTCTTTCTTGCCGTAGAAGATTTCTCTGAGCATACTGAGCAAGTAAATTGGCGTTAAAATTACTCCTACTGCAGCTAAGACGATGATTACAGCCTTAAAAGTAGTGGTATAAGCATCTGTCGTACCCATTCCCAAGAAAATCGTGATTTCGGCGACAAATCCGCTCATCCCCGGAAGTGCCAAACAAGCCATCGCTGCGATTGTAAACAGAGCAAAAGTTTTCGGCATTGCTTTGCCCAAACCGCTCATTTCATCCATCATTAAAGTATGGGTGCGATCGTAGGCTACTCCAGCAAAGAAGAATAATGCTGCTGCAATTAAACCGTGGGAGAGCATTTGTAACATTGCTCCGTTAACCGCTAAAGCACTAAAAGAGCCGATCCCGATTAAAACGAAACCCATGTGAGAGATACTCGAGCAAGCCAAGCGACGCTTTAAGTTGGTTTGTCCGAATGCTGCTAATGCACCGTAGATGATGTTGACTACTCCAAGCATTACTAATAAGGGTGCAAATTTAATGTGCGCGTCGGGCAACATTTCCATGTTGGTGCGAATTAAACCGTAACCGCCCATTTTGAGGAGTACGCCGGCTAAAATCATCGATACTGGTGCGTTGGCTTCGCCGTGCGCGTCGGGCAACCAAG
>JASJCW010000247.1 GCA_030065265.1 Prochloraceae cyanobacterium | reverse complement strand
GCGTTACTTATCGGTTAAGAATGCTTTTAAGCAAGCGAATTCTTGCCTCATCTTTAAGTCATTTAGAAGCAGTAACAATCCCTAAATTAATGGCTTCTTTAACTGGAGATATTGCGGCAATTTCGGGAACGATTATTATTATTCCGCAGTTGTGTACCAACATTGCAATTGTAATTGGTTGTCTGATTTATCTTGGGATATTATCTTGGCAAGTTTTACTGATTTTTTTAGTAGCATTATTTTTGGGAATTTTTAGCATTCAGTTTTTACAAATTAAAGCATTTGCAGCTTTTAAAGTGGTGCGTCAAGTAGAAGATCGGTTGTTCGAGAATTATAAAATGCTCACGGAAGGAATCAAAGAATTAAAATTAAACCGCGATCGCCGACAAGCTTTTTTAAAAGAAGATCTTAATTTAACTGCTATTTCTTTAAGAGACAAACAAATTAATGCGGAGAATTTTTTTGCGATAACTTCTAGCTGGGGTAATCTGACTATATTTATTGTCGTGGGAGGATTTTTATTTGTTTTGCCTAACGTGCAAAATATTTCGATTACAGTTTTATCTACTTATGTTTTAACTTTTATTTATGTTGCTAATTACTTAGGCGGAATCATCCGCTTTTTACCTCTTATTGGCAGAGCAAAAATAGCTTTAGATAAAATAGATCGTTTGGGATTGCAATTAGCAGAAAATGCAGAACAAGATAGCGATCGCACAAAGGTTTTAAATCGCAATTGGCAAAGATTAGAACTTAAAAATGTTACCCACAGTTATCGCAGCGATATCGAAGAAAATGGCTTTATTTTAGGAGAAATAGATTTAACTTTTAAAGCTGGGGAATTAATATTTATAATTGGTGGAAATGGGAGCGGAAAATCCACACTAGGGAAATTAATTACTGGTTTGTACGTTCCCGAATCTGGTAAAGTTTATTTAGACAATCGCGAAATAAATAATGAAAATCGCGAAGCATATCGCAATCTTTTTTCCGTTGTCTTCGGTGATTTTTATCTTTGCGATCGCCTTTTAGGGTTTAAAGATATCGATAAAGAAGCAGAAAAATACTTACAAAAACTGCAATTAGAAAAAAAATTAAAAATCGAAAATGGTAAACTCTCTACTATCGATTTATCCCAAGGAAAAAGGAAAAGACTAGCTTTATTGACCGCTTATTTAGAAGATCGGCCGATTTATTTATTTGATGAATGGGCATCAGATCAAGATCCGACATTTAAAAAGGTTTTTTATAAAGAACTTTTACCGGAATTAAAAGCAAACGGAAAAACTGTTTTTGTAATCAGTCACGACGATCGCTATTTTGAAGTAGCCGATCGCATTATTAAATTAGATTACGGCAAAGTAATTCAAGCATAGATATAATTGCAAGAACCTTTAATCAAAAGTCCTTGCCCGAAGTAGATTAATCTTCTTCTTTTTCTTCGTATTTTTCGCGATGCTTTTTCTCCTTTTTATCTATTTCTTCATCCTCTAGATCTTCAATTTTTTGTTTTGTCAGATTGGGATCTTCGTTTAAAGTTACGTATGATGGCTCTTTTTCTACTGGAGTTTCCTCAACTAGAATAGATTCCGGTTGGATCGGAGTTTTTTCTATCTCATCAGTTACTACTGGCTCTTTTGATGCAGTAGATTCTTGTATTGTATTCGCTAAAGCCGGATCTACCTTAATTGTCGGGCCACCGTTAATGATAGTCAGAAGAGATGCTGTAGCAGCCAGCAGGCCTGAAAACGCGCCAACAATAGCAGCCATTCCTTGAATTGGTTTATTTTCGCTCATTTCTATAGATCTCGGTTATTATATTTAACTAAATTTACTCGTATCCGGGAATTATGTCTAAATTTTAAGATATTTGTCTAGTTTGATAAAAAAGTTTTTATTACTTTACTTTAGGAATACCTTAGCTTATTTTGCGAAGGAATACCTAGAATTTATATGAATTTTCCTTATAGATATCTAAAGCGATCGCCTATATTTCTAGATTTGAGCGATTTTTGAGTAAAAATGCCGGATTGAAAAAAACAATTTTGAACAAAAAAGCTTAGGTATAAAAAGCCGCGATCGCAACTTTTCGGATACCAAAAAAACAGTTATGGTAGAGAAAAAGAGGCGATTTAGTAGTAATATTAAAATGGAATTAACAATAAGAATCGAGAAAATTGTTTGCATTGAAGATTTGATTTTGAGTGTTTTTTACACTCCTGGAATGGGCTGGCAGTTTTCTTATATTAATAAAAACAAAAAGCCGCTTAAATATTGCGGTATTTTCTCTACTGCTGCTGCTGCTGAATCAGTAGGAAGAAGATGGCTTATAGCTCTCTTAAGAGGGTGATTTTAATCGAAAAATCAAAATTAATTTAAAGCAAAAAACTTGGCAGCAATTAAAATTGAGGCGACGCAGAAGTAATGAATTGACGAGCTTGTAATTATTTGAATTATTAGTGTGATTAAACTGAGATAAGATCGCTAATTGAATGTTCTTATTCATTATTAAAAAATTGCTGCCGAGTGAGGCGATCGCCATTGTAAAAGGAATAGTAACAACTAGGGAATGTATTTTTCAAAAACTTCGATTCCCAATTCTTCGCGCCATTTCGCCACTGGCTTTTGCCATTCTTCTTCCCATTTTTGAGCTAAAAAAGATTTAGCTTTCATTCCCATCCGATCGGAAAGTAACTTTTTTAATGACAATTATTGCCTTTGACAAAATCAAATATTTCAATTGCAGCCCGATCGCAAGCTCCTTTTTCCCCTAAAGCTTGCCGCATTTCTCGATAATTTTCCTCTAACAGATCGATTTTTTCTCGATTTAACAATAGTTCTAAAGCTTCGCGAACGATATTTTCTGCAGTAACTTCTTCTTGCAACAATTCGGGAACGATCGCTTGATTGACGACCAAATTAGTCGGCGACATAAAAGGAATAGATAACTTTAAAATATTCCTAGCAATCCAAGCAGTAACAGGACTTACTTTATAAATAACTATTTGCGGAACTTTTAATAAAGCGATTTCTAAATTAACAGTTCCCGATTTAGTAATAGCAAGATCTGCCGCCGCGATCGCTTCGTATAATTTATCCTCTAAAATAGTAGCTGAAAGATCGTAATTTTCAATTGCTGCAACTATTTCTTGACGATATTTTGCCAGAGAAAGAGGAATTAAAAAATGCACTTTTGCTAATTTATTTTGCAAGATTTTTCCAGCTTCACACATCACAGGAAGCAAAGATTTTAATTCTTGTTGGCGAGAAGCAGGTAAAAGAGTAATAATTGTTTCGTCACAAGGAATATTTAAAGCTTGACGAGCTTCATTTTTTGACGGTGCATTTTCAGTGCGATCTACTAAAGGATGGCCCACCCAAGTAACATTTGCACCTAAATTTTTAAAGTAATTTGCTTCTGCTTGAAAAATAGCTAATAAGCGATCGCTAAGTTGGATAATTTTCTTAGTATTGCCTAATTGGGGCACTGCCCAATCTTGAGGAACAATATAATAAATAATCGGTACTTGGGGATAATGTTTGCGGACGTAATTAGCTAAAGCTAAATTAGGCGCGACATAGTCGATTAAGATTAATAAATCTGGGGAATTTGTCTGTAAATATTGTTTAGCAATACCTTGTATTTTTAAAGTAGGTAAAACCAGGGGTAAAGCTTCTAAAACACCGATCGAGCCGATAGTGGTAGTATTAGCTAAAATTGTCGCCCCCGCTTTTGCCATGCGATCGCCACCTAAAGCGACAATTTCTAATTCTATTTCTTTTAACTTTGCTTGGCGAGATAATGCTGCAATTAACATTGCCCCTTGCAAGTCTCCAGAAACCTCTCCGGTACTAATAAAAATTCGCATAATAAATTAGATTGATTATCTTAAATCTCCATCGAGACGTGCCAATTTTATCTATAAAAAACAAAAAATAAAACAAGATTACTTGCCAGGAAGAGGGCCTCTTCGATCGGAAGCAGTCGATAGTTGAAGAAACTTTTGCAAGCGATGAACGTATTCATTTTCAGGTAGAGAATAGAGTTTTTCGATCGCTTCAGTAAAAGATATTTCCGAACTGTAAAGCAGACGAAAAGCTTGCTTTAAAATTTTAATATCTTCTGAACTTAAACCTCTTCTTTTCAAGCCTACCAAATTTAGGGATCTTACCTTAGCCGGATTGCCTTCTACTAACATAAAAGGAGGGACATCGCGATTAATTCTACTCATACCACCAACCATTGCCATGCTACCAATATGTACGAATTGATGTACCCCTAAAACACCGCTCACGATCGCTTGAGATTCGATGATGACATGGCCTGCTAAAGTAACATTATTAGACATAATAATTTCATCTTCGAGAATGCAATTATGAGCTAAATGAACGTAAGCCATAATTAAATTATTATTGCCGACAATTGTTGCTTCGTCTTCCCCAGTAGCGCGGTTAATAGTTACATATTCGCGAATAACATTATTATTGCCAATTTGCACTTTAGATCGCTCCCCTTTAAACTTTAAATCTTGAGGAACCGATCCGATAACAGCACCCGGAAAAATTTGATTTTCCGCCCCTATTTCTGTTATTCCTTCGATGACTACGTGAGCAGCAATTTTAGTTCGCGCTCCTATTTTTACCCCTGCGCCAATTATCGTATAAGGGCCGACTTCAACAGTGGAATCAAGTTGTGCGGTAGGATGAATTATAGCAGTAGGGTGGATGGTCGCAGCTTGTGAATCGATCGACATTAGGCTTGTTTAAATTTAAGTCAGCAATGGATAAGAAAAACAAATAAATTAAGTATTAAAAAAAATAATAAGTATGAGTTTTTTTATGAGGTTTATGAGTTCTAATATTTTTAGTCTGCCACTATACTTATAAGTATAAGCATCAATTGTCATTAGTCATCTGAAGATTAGTCATCTAAATGAAGATCGCTTTTGGGAAAAAATTTTACTCCCATGCAGCCAATGCATGGGAATTTTCGTCATTCAAATACAGAAAATAACATTTCAGCCTCGACAACTAAATTATCGTCAACCATACCTTTGCCCTTCATTTTAGCAATCCGATTCCGTTTAAACGATAGCAGTTCTACAGTCATTATCAAGCGATCGCCCGGAGTGACGGGACGACGAAAACGAGCTTTATCTATTCCAGCGAAAGCAAAAAACTTGCCCTTCATTCCTGGAAGTTGAGCTAAGATAACTCCTCCCACTTGTGCCATAGATTCTACCATCATCACCCCCGGCATCAGGGGCAGATTGGGTAAATGTCCTGGAAAATAAGGCTCGTTAAAAGTAACATTTTTAATACCTACCGCTTTTTCTCCGGGTACGTATTCAATAATGCGATCGACCATAGCAAAAGGGTAGCGATGGGGCAATAATTCCTGAATTTCTGCCACCGTAAAGATTTGTTTTGTTTCTCGATCGTTGTCAGTATTAAGGTCGGTAGTGCTGGACATAAAATTAATTATTCTCTAGAAGCAACAATTGAGTCAAAGATAGTTTTTGCTAATTTGACGTGTAATTTGTGACTGGCTTTATAAGCCAAAAAATGAGCTACGGGTAAAGAAGAACCGAGTAAACTAAGATCCCCCACTAAATCTAAAAGTTTATGACGAACTGGTTCATTTGCAAACCGTAACGGAGGATTCAACCAACCGCGATCGCTAGCAACAAGAGCATTTTCGAGAGTGCCACCTTTAATTAAACCGGCTTTTTGCAACTGTTCGACTTGTTCGGCCAGGCCAAAAGTGCGGGCCGGGGCAATTTCGGCCGCAAAATTGCTAGGGGAAAATTCAAAACTGTGCCATTGATTGCCGATCGCACTGCAAGCAAAATCAATCCCGTAACTAAAACGGAGGCGATCGGCGGGTATCGCCCCAACAAAAGCATCCCCTTCGCGCACGAAAATCGGCTCTTTAAGGATTGGGGGAGCAAGATTAGGAATAAAATCGTCATTTTTTCCATTCACAACCCCTACCGAGGCGATCGCCTCGATCCAATTGAGGGCAGATCCGTCCAATAAAGGCAATTCTGGCCCGTTAATTTCGATGCGAGCGTTATCCACGCCGCTGCCGAATAAAGCTGCTAAAAGGTGTTCTACAGTCCTGACTTTAGCCTCTCCTCGAGCTAATTCCGTAGATAGGGTAGTTAAGCTCACCGACTCAACCGCAGCCGCGATCGGGCTTGCTTGGGGCAGATCTGTCCTGACAAAATAACGCCCAACTTGCGATCGCTCCGGCTTGACCCTAACCTCAGTCAAAACACCGGAATGCAACCCGATTCCTTGTAATTTAAATTCAGCTCCAATAGTTTTTGAATTCATTTTCTTGAATCACTAGCATTGTTAAATACTCGAGACTGCTGACCTTAAAATCTCTGGCCGATACCAAAAGTAAACTCGTTATCGCCGCGATCGTTAAACCCATAATCGACTCGAATCGGCCCTACAGGAGAGTTCACCCGCACCCCAACGCCATAACCGTAGCCATCTCCAGGCAAATTTCTGATTCTCGTAATATCGCCAGGAACTTGAGATCCTAAATTAGTTCCGTAATCGAAAAATAGCACCCCACCGATGGCAAACGAACTAATATCGACGATCGGAAAACGATATTCAGCAGTAGCTTGGAAGTAAGAACGACCGCTACCGATCGCCCCTTCTCCATAACCGCGAACCGAATTGCTACCCCCGAGAGTAAATCCTTCGTAAGGAGGCAAATCGCCGATAATAGTACCCCCTTGAAGGTTAAAAGCAAAAGCTTGAGGGCCGTCGTTGAAGCGAACCAATTTCACCGGAATGTAAAAACTGTAATTAGCCCGCAAGCGATTGAATAAAATGTTACCGCTACCGATCGGTACGGTTTGATCGCTCGAAAAACTTAAAAAAGAGCCTTTAGTTGCGTTTAAAGGATTATCCCGCAAATCTTGCGATGCGCCGATCCGAAAGACAAACAGATCGTCCTTTCCGCTATCGCTAGCAGCCAGTTTGATTTGGGGAACTACGGGCTGCAAAACATTATCGACGATAACAAACGGCGCAGATAATGGGGAAACTTCCCCATCGCTGTTGATAATTGCCACTCTTTGATACTGAAATCCAGCCGAAGTTTTCCAAACAGGTTTAGTGAACGGATCGGGTGCAAAAGGGCGAAAAAAGTTGATCCCCGCACCAGTCCTCAATACTCTAGCTCGAGAGCCAATCGTATTCAAATTTACTAATTGTTGTAGTTCTTCTGCGCTTAAATTTTGTTCTTGCTCGGGACTAAGTTGGAGCGGTCGATCGTTGAAAGTCCGCAAATCCGGCCCGTCACCGCTATAAATTAAAGAAATCGACCTGCGTCTAAAGGCATTGATCGTGTAGGAAGTGCGATAAGGATCGCCACCAATCCAAGGATCGGTAAAACTAGCATCGAAGACTAAGAGTCTTTCACCACCCTGGAAATCAAATTTAAAAGTCTGGTTATTTCCGCCGATATTTGTCGCCAAGAAACTAACCGAACCAAACAAACCGCTATCTGAACTAACCCCACCCCCAGCAGTAATAGCCCTAGTGGTGCTTTCTTGCACGTCAATATTAACAATTACTTTGCGGGGATCTTCTCCTGGAGCAAAAGACAAACGCACGTCTTCAAATATTCCCAAACCAAACACTCTTTGCAAATCTGCCCTTGCTGTTGTGGCATTGAAAATATCCCCCGGTTTAAGTTGCACTTCGCGAGTGATAATAAAGGGGCGAGTTCGCCCTTTGACCGTCTCATTTTCTTCGTCAAAATATCTAACTTGGATGTCTTCGATCGCCCCTTCTGCCACGATTAAAGTAACGACTCCATCGTCGCTGATTCGCGGCGCACCGACGATCTGAGCGAGATCGTAACCGTTATTGGTGTACCATTCTTTGAGGGTTTTAATATCTTCTTGTAAGTTCCGCAAATTCAATCTTTTGCCGTAACTCGGTGCAAAGATTTTTTCAATTTCTGCTGCGGGAACTACACTACCTTTATCGTCAGTTGGCGTTGCTTCGACTTCTAATTTTTGAAAGATCGGATTTTCTTGAACCACAAAAGTAATTCGCACCCCTAAAGGAGTATCTTCTGGAATCACTCTCACGTTAGCAAAATCGCCAGTTGCATAAATAGCATTTACGTCTCTTTGTAGCTGCGATCGCGTTGTGGTTCTTCCCGGTCGAGTCTCAATTGTCCTGTAAACTAAATCGATCAGTTCTGCTTCGAGATCGGCTCTTTCTCCGGTTACTAAGACTTCTCCAACTAAAACTTCCGGTTCTGGTGCTTGTTCGTTTTCTGCTTGAGATATTTGCGGCGGTTCTCCGGCTAAAATCTGAATTGTCGGTGATAATTTTAGTGCTTCTACTAGGTTTATTTTTTGCTCGTTAGTTTCCGCTTTAACTGGTTTGGAAAATCCCCCGATCGTCCCCCCCACTAGAGCTAATACTAAAAAATAAAACTGTATGTGTTTATTAAGTTCTTTTATCACTTCCCAACACCAAATAAAGGAATAATTTATCAGTATTTTGACTCCTTTGTTAGCGATTGTTTATTATTATGTAACCTTTAATCCTCCCTGGCGATCGCAAAAGTTAAAATATTTCACGAGTATTTTTAGCAACATATTATTTAAGATATAATTATAAGCCTAATTTTTCTAATCGAGCTAAAACTCTTTGTTTGACTTCTTGATAAGCCGATTCGATCTCGCCTAAATCCTGACGAAAACGATCTTTATCCATCACTCTTTGCTGCGGATCGCTAACATTTTGCTCCCAAAGTCGGCAAGTATCGGGGCTGATTTCATCGGCTAAAAGTAAATTATTATTGCGATCGAGACCGAATTCTAATTTAAAATCGACTAAATTAATCTTGCAATTTTCAAAAAATTGTTGCAGGTGTTGATTAATATTAAGGGCCATCGAGCGGATATTTTGAAGCTGCTCTGCTGAAACTATTTCTAATAACATCAGGCGCTCGAAAGTCAAGAGGGGATCTCCCAATTCGTCATCTTTTAAATAAAATTCTACTAAAGGAGGATTTAATAATTTCCCCAAGGGTAAACCAGTTTGTTTGCAGAGACTTCCAGCAGCAATATTTCTAACTACGACTTCGATCGGGATAATTGTTACCGCACGCACTCGCATTTTATCTGTTGCCGGACAATCGATATAGTGGGTAGGAATGCCCAAAGATTCTAACCAAGTAAATAAACCTGCCGATACCGTACAGTTTACCTCTCCTTTGCCGGCGATCGTTCCTTTCTTCTGGGCATTAAAAGCAGTAGCATCGTCTTTAAAAAAAGTAAGCAGAATATCGGGATCTTCGGTAGAGTATAGTATTTTAGCTTTGCCTTCGTATAGTTTTTTTGCTGAGAACATGGGAAATTTTTTTTAGTCAGGATATTTAATCTTAGGTTTTTAGCTTTGCAAAGAAAATAAAAATAACCACAAAACTTAATAAACTTGATTTAGCTGCAACTCAACTAGAGAAAGAGTATTTTCTAAGGAGAAATTAATGACAAAACCGAGCGATCGAGACAGTTTTTTATATCCCCACTCAACCTATCGCGGCGAAGTGAAGCCCGAAAATTTGGTTTTCAACGCAAACTTGCAAGAATTTGCTCAAAAAGTAAGTTATGTCTGCAATTTAGAAACTGCTGGAAAAATTAGCCCTCAAGAAGCTCATCAGGAAATTAAACGACTTTGGAAGGAACTGAAGCGAAGCAAAAAACAGCTAGGTATTGAAGATGGAGAGTGAGCAGTATCGGGCGATCGCCATACCCAGAATTTAACAAGATTTGGCAATCGCAACAATGAAAAGAGATACTGAATTGTAGATAGATTTCGACAAGATTTTAAGAAAATATCATGACTACTGAAAACCCGACTCAAGAAATCCTCGAACAAAATCAATCCTCAGATGAGGCGATCGCCGATGAATTAATCGAAAAATACAGCTCTCACAAAGAAGTAATTGAAACGGTTATCTCGAGTTTGGAACAAAATGACAGTGCGATGGTATCTCACACTGAAGATGCTTTTCTCTGGAAGTTTCAATACGGTAGTGTCGAAGTGTTCGTTCAGCTTACTGGAGAAACCGAAGAAGATCTCTTAACAGTTTGGGCCAGCATCCTCGATCTACCCGCTACTGACGAACCCGGATTAATGCGAAAATTATTAGAAATGAACTGGTCAGAAACTTTTGAGACTTGTTTCGCAATTGTCGATAAAAAAGTAGTAGTCTTATCTCAGCGCACCGTAGCAGAACTTTCTCCAGGTGAAATTTCTCGAGCTATAACTTTAGTCGCAAACATCGCTGACGATAACGACGATCTGCTTAAAGAGCAATTTGGAGCCAGTTAAAAACAGAGGTCAGAGGTCAGGGGTTTAAACAGAATATTTATTCAAATGCTCAAAATTAGCGATTTCACTTTCTTTACATCGAAACTTCGATCCCTGACTGCTGACTTAGAGGGTTCTCACTCCCATA
>JASJCW010000246.1 GCA_030065265.1 Prochloraceae cyanobacterium | reverse complement strand
CAACCGAGCGTCAAGATCCGGCCGCCCACAATAATTACCTCGAACTCGACGAAGCCGAAAAATTACTGCAAACTTTGCCGTCTGACGGTAGTTTAAAATCTCTGCGCGATCGCCTGCTGGTTTCATTGATGGTGCTTCAGGGTTGCCGTCAGATCGAGCTACATCGTTTAAATTTCGGCGATATTATTAGAAGAGGCGATCGAGTTGGGATAAAGGTTAGAGCTAAGCGCAGTATCAGAGTCGTTCCCTTGAGATCTGATGTCGCTGAGTTACTCGATCTATATTTAAATGGCAGAAAAGCTAGCGGCGAAATTCTCAAACCAGGTAGCGCGATGTTTATCAGTTTTTCGCCGAATGCGGTTAGTTTGAGCGAAAATCGCTTGAGAAGGGGAAGTATGCAGCGCATCGTTAACAATTATTTAGAAGCGGCTGCACTCAAACATTGTGAGAGTCGAACCGTTACCAGTCATGGGTTACGGCATACGGTAGGATATTTGCTCCAATCTGCTGGCAAACCGCTTAGAGAAATTCAAGAAGCTTTGGGTCATGCCGATCCGAGAACTACTGCTATCTATGCTCATATAGTCAATCTGTGGCAGAATAATCCTTTTTATGGGATTTCTATTTCTGTTTAGCTTGAAAATTCTCAAAATCCATCTTAACTTCGGACTAATCGAACTAGAACGTCTAGTTGATTTTTTTTTTCGGGCTATACTGACATGCCTTGCATATCGGTATAGCTTCAAATGCATTGATTTCAGCTCTTTTTTTATCGAACTCTTAGGAAACATTCAGATTCTGAGGATTTTAAAACAAGCTTAAAGTCAAATTGGTTAGCTTTTCGTTGAAGATTTTTAAGAACTCGTTATTGACACTCTTATTGAGCAAAAAAACAAGCAACGGGTCATTTTGTACTCCCAAAGAATATCTGTCTATCTCATCTCACAATCATTAAAGTGAGTTTACAAATTAGCTTTGACTGCTTTTGTGACTTTCACAATATTTTATTTTTTTGATTTTTCTTTTTGTATTTACAAAAAGAGTGACAACTAAACGTAAATTTATTTATTTGAGCTAATAAAAAACGACATTATCTTCAACGCCTTAAAAATTGAAGTATTGTCGTTAATCCCCACTAGAGGAGAACTTCACTTTGTTTTTATCAACCTAAAACAAAAACTAGCCTTCAACTATAGGCTAAAAATTTACTTAAATCTGTTTTGAAAATAACTACAAGCAGATAATTGCAGTGGCGTAATTACTGAATGCGGACTTTAAAGCGAATAAAACCGTAAGAATTAGCAGGAATTCCTGGATCGTTTGCTTCAGGTAAATCCGTACCATCTAAATCACTGACTACATTTATCAGCACTGCGCCGTTAGTATTATTGTTAGCAGTAAGAGGAATAGTTAGATTGTTCGGGTCTTTACAAACATCTGGAGTTTGAGAGGATACTGGATAGAAATCGCCACGATCGCCGTCGTTAACACCATTAGTAAATAAATCTGTTGGCACAGTAGGTAAGGCAGCATTACTCAACGCTAAAGCAATTCCCCTATTAACCCCAAATCCATCGAAAACAAAATTAGTATTGGCTGGAATTACATCGCAAATTTTGACATTTCTAGCCGGTTCGCCCCCTGTGGAGAGGAAATAGACTGTATATTCTACTTCGTCTCCCGGTCGAACTTGGCCGCCATTAGTGCCCCCAATTAGAAAGACGTTCGGATCGGGCCAGTTGGGATTATTATCGTTAGGATCGCTAGCATCTTCGTTAAAAATCCTCAGATCTTGACCGCCATTAGTCGTAGTCGTTCCGTTAATAGCAGTGATTCGCTTAACTAAAAGCAATTCTGGAGGAGCATTTAAATCGACGATCGCCACTTGATAATCTTCTACTTCTCCATCATTGGCAGGGCCGCCCGGAGTATTAGCATTAATTGTCGAATCGGTCGTTAAACGGAAGCGAGCAAAGGTATTGCCTGCTGCGACTACGGCAATGCCATTCCAAGTTAAAGCTGTTGTCGGGTTGCCGTTATTAATGCCACTATTTACTGTCGTACTAGCATATTCGCTAGATTGAAAAATCCCATCTCGATCGAAGTCAATCCAAGCGTGTAAAGTAGCTGCAACTCCTGTATTATTAGTAACTGTAAGATTAGCTGCAGCAATTGTGTAGCTGGTATCGCCTGCGGTTAAAGTAGGAAAATCACTAATTCCATCTTCATCATCTATCCCGGGACTGACAGCATTGTCATCACCAGTAGCATCAGCAGTTGGTTGACCGTCAGTTTCAAGATCGGGAGCGATTGCTCCTAGTTGAATGCCGTTAACAATTAGATGGCTAGCACCAACTGGATCTGTACTATTACTACTATTACCTGCTATTGCATCTGTGCCATAAGTATCGGGTGCATCTCCATAATCTAAGATAATGCATTGTTGAATATCGCCGATTGCGATCGCCCTGGTTTGAGGATTTCGAGAAGTTCCCGTATTGGTAGTAATGCCGTAGTAAATCCCGATCGCTTCAGAGTAAGTGAGCGTAAAGCGATCGACTGCAACGGGGAAATAAACGTTGAGAGTGCCAAAATTTTCTGTTTCCGAACTGCCGTCGCCAATATTATCCGTCGAACCTGTGGCTACGTTGCCAGAAACGCTAAAAGTTGCTTGGGGCCCGTTTTCAGGAATCAGGATTGGAGCTACTTCTACCGCTCCAGCAAATCCGCGAACCGTGACGCGATCGATTCTTTCATTCGGATCGCTTTCGAGATTTGTCCCCGGTGTATCGATATCTGCGATCGCAAAGCGCACGTCAGTTAGAGGCCCGTCGAAACTATATTCAAAAACTACTGGAAACGTATCGTTAATGCTAGTTAATTGGGGGGAATCGACATCAAATAGTAAAGATTCGTTACCAATTCCGCCGCCACTAATGCCTAAACCGAGAAAACGGGCCACTTCTTCCGGTGTATCTGCAACTGGAGGGTTTGGGGTGGGCGATGCTACTAAAAGATTTGGGTCGCCAGTTACAGTAACTGTAACGTTTGCACCGTTAACGATATAGTTTTGCGGCGTATTAACTACTCCGATCGGATAGTCTTGTTCTGTTGCTCCTGTACCCCAGTCGAAACGGGATAAAGGCGCGCTACAAGCTATTAATGGCGGTGCTGGAGCGTTGTCGTAGCCGAAGTTGAGGTTTGTAAGATCTGCACCGGTAAAGTTAATTAAAGTTTCGCTGTCAAAAGTCGGATCTGGATCTAAATTCTGGACTTGACCCAATGGGGGATCGAAAACTCGTACTGTATAGTTGCCGTTAACTAAACCTAATGCGACTGCATCAAAAGAATAAGTTCCATCTGCTGCTGTGTTTGTTGTTGCGATCGCCGCACCAGTATTATCGAGCAGTTCGACAATAATATTTTGAATTCCTAGTCCACCTCGAAATACAGTTCCAGAAATTATTGGTGGTGGTGCGGCCGTTACACTAGCAGAGTCTTGGTCATCTTCATTAGCAATATTATTATTCGGTGTCGAATCGGGGTCGATTGTATCGCTGGCAATCACTTCGGCAGTGTTAATAATAGTTCCGGTGTTATCGACTGTAGCGGTGATGGTTAAAGTAGCGTTAGTGCCGTTGGCTAAAGAGGGTACGTTCCAAACTCCATTAGTAAAACTTCCCGTACTGACATTAGTCACTACATTACTCAATCCGACCGGAATCGTATCTCTAACTTGAACGTTCGTTGCCGTATCGGGGCCGCTATTAGTTAAAGTAACGGTAAAAGTTACCGGCTCTCCCACTGTTGGAGTGGCATTGTTAACTGTTTTCGTTAAAGATAAATCTGCGCTCGGAACGATCGCCGTTACACTAGCAGAGTCTTGGTCGTCTTCGATGGCGATATTATTATTTGGTGTGGAATCGGGGTCGATTGTATCGCTGGCAATCACTTCGGCAGTGTTAATAATAGTTCCGGTGTTATCGACTGTAGCGGTGATGGTTAAAGTAGCGTTAGTGCCGTTGGCTAAAGAGGGTACGCTCCAAACTCCATTAGTAAAACTTCCCGTACTGACATTAGTCACTACATTACTCAATCCGGCCGGAATCGTATCTCTAACTTGAACGTTGCTTGCATCGGTCGGGCCGGAATTAGTTAAAGTAACGGTAAAAGTAACCGTATCTCCCAGGTTGGGAGTAGGATTGTTAACTATTTTAGTTAATTCTAAATCGCTAGCTGGAGGAACGACGACGGTAACGCTAGCCGGCCCGATCGTTTCTATTCCCGTAGTGGCTGTAACCGAGTTTTGCAGTCCCCCAGGATTAATAACATTGCTAGTATCGACCGTATAAACGAGCTGAATCGAGCCGAGTGCTGGCACGATGTAATTATTTGCAGGTTGTCCCGACCAGCTAATCGTGCCCGTATCTCCTAAAGTGGGTAAATCTCCAGAATTAGCAACTGTAATCTCGCTACTTGGGACTAAACCAACGTAAGAAATTCCTGCGGGTAAAACATCAATAATCCTGTCGATCGTAACGTCAAAACTAGCAGAATTGCTAATCGTCACCGTATAAGTTATCGGCTCTCCGGGATTATTGACAGTTAGGGGAGAAGCTGTTTTGCTAATACTGAGAGAATTAATCGCTGGATCTAAATTGATCGTACCAACTATCGGATCTTCGTAATTGCCTGTATATTTCAAGTTATTGTTGCCGCTAGTTTGGGATGCATAAGGACTGGCTGTCGTGCTAACCCCAGTACATAAGTAACGCAGAAAATAGCGAATTGTCGCTCTATTACCCGATCCAGTTTGTTGTGCTGAGGCTTGAAAAAACAGCGTATCTCTAGTCCCAACTGGAATTGCATCGGTGATAGAACTAATTACTTCCGAACCGACTAATTGAAAACAGCCCGCATTATAAGTTAAATTTCCGGCTGGTTGCAGGTTAAAATTGTCCCTTCTTTGCACGTTGCCGAATTCATATTCGACTTCGTAGGGTATGGTTTGACCGAGAAAAAAACCAGGGCCTAAAGTAGTATTAATTATTAGCCCCCCCGAAGAAGCACTGATCGAACTTCTTGTTTCAACAAATCTTTCGGTGTCAATGACTACTCCGGGATTTGAATCGCTAATTGTTAAATTCAAACCGCTTCTTGTGACTCTAAAATTACCGCCACCCCCAGTACAATCGATAAAATACTGTACGTACCAATAAACTGTTCGACTTTCTCCTGCGGCAAGCACTCCCACAAACTGTTCTGGAGCTTGCCCTCCTCCTAAAGTAAAACCGTTAGTTAGTCCAGTTAGATTTGCCGTCACTCCAGTAAGCGTTCCGCCCGAAGTATTCTCAATTGTAACTCCTAAGTATGCCGCTCTAGGCCCTTCCCCAGTCGAACAAAAATTACTATCAACTGCTAGAAAAGGATCGGTTGCTATTGTTAGATTTATATCTCTAGGATCTAAAGCCCGAACAGCTTCTGGGGCAAATAATAATGCTGCTGATAAACTTCCTAAAATAAATAAACCTCGATACAGCCAAGCGCGATCTCTCCCCCCATTACTCTGGCTCTGTTTAGATTTCGACCCGAATCTTTTTTTTCGGGATAAAGAAAAATAATCTTTACCAATCGATTTAATCGATTTAAATAATCTCATTTTCTCAGCCGATTTTTTTTGACAAAAGGTTGCAAAAATTACTTTCACAAGATAAGTAGTCGTACAAAATTAATTACACTTTTTTCAGCTTGAAAATTATTAAATAGTGTCTATAGAGGATATCAGTAAGTAGTTAATCGTGTAATGGTAGTTATTTATTGCTCAACCAAGCTTCGATAAATTTTATTATTATTTAATTATATTGCTAATGTCAAGATTTTTTTGAGTTTTTTTTCTTTAAAACTAACAATATATGTTTCTTAAAATACAATTTATTTTCAGGTTATTTAGCCTACTTACCCCGAGCGAAAAAATTTGAATTTTCTCGGATGTTGTTTAAAGCCAAGACCAGAGTTATTTGTCGAGAACTCGAAAATTAGGAACAGACTGTAACTTAAGATCGAAGGTTACAATCTCCCGACAATTAGAGTTAGCAGCTTGCTGCCTTCGACAGATCTGCGAGCAGATCGCGCCAATTAAATAGTCGGCAGCGGTAGTAATTCTATTAGAAAGAACGGAACTGTTCATAATAGCAAAAAGAAGAGTGAATGCAAAAAGTATCGCCGACAATTTATTTTTTTCCAACAGCTAATAGTAATTGCGAGTAAAGTTCGGTAGAACCAAATTTTTAAAGTCTATTGAAGGGAAGAAAATGATTTCTATCTACAAATTCTTTAATCTAACTATATAGTTAGATTAAAGCAAAAAAATAGCCTTCAAAGAAAAAGGCTTTGTTTTATCAACGTAAATAGAATCTATTGAATTAAAAAGTAATTGGTAACGCAGTGTAGCAAAAAAATAACAACCGAGAGATTACTTTTAATTAAATCATTTTCAGAGCATAAATACTGTCAGTTTCCAAACACTAAATGGCGATCTAACAGCAAATGGACAAAAAACAACGCTCGACGTATAATTCGATAACTTAAAATCTTAAAAGCATTGCCCTTGACCTCCTCTCGTTAGAGTCGAGGATGGCATTTCTGCCTATCCCCTCTCCTCCGAAACCGTGCTTGAGACTTTCACCTCACACGGCTACTCAATATGTTTATCGTTTACATCGAGACTTAGAGCCTATCCGCTCCCTGCACGGTCGCTTCAGGCTGCTTGGTTTTATACAACCCAAAATTTATCGGTGTATTTTAACGTTATAAATACCGTTATAGCTATCGGTATGTTATCCTAGAATTAATACTCCGATACATATACCGATGATAAAGAAAAATAGCCGCGTTGAAGGAAAAACAGTCAAAGTCAAACGCCAAGATATCCGCATCCCTATAGACTTCTACAATCGCCTCAAAAAGATAGCTGTAGAAAGATTTAATGCACCTATCCATCACCGAAGTAACGAGCCTGCAATTACCAAAACACTACTCAAGCTGGCTGAGCTAGGGATTGAATATCTAGAATCGGGCTTAACAGCCGATAAAAAGACAGAAATTATAACAACTGAAGTCTTAAAACGTTTAGATAATCTTGAATCAAATCAATCCGATAATAATAACGATAATTTAACTGGTAAACTAGTAGAGAGGATCGAAACCCTCGAACAAAAAATAACCGATAAAAGTCAAGATAAAGTCAGCAAAAAATTATTAAAACGCATAGATTCTCTCGAACGGCGTTTAAACGATATTAATAACGATAAAAATCATCAAGAACTCACAGATAGGTTAGAAATACTGGAAAAACAATTAGCCGAGATTAATACCGATACAAAAGCCGAAATACCAGAGCAAAAAGCTGAGGTTATAGAACAACAGGAAATGGATGAGACTGTAACAAAAGAACCAAAACAGTCAGAAAATGCGGATAATAATAACGATATTTATAACGATAATATTGAAACCTTTTACTCCGGCGTAAAAGATGCATTCTCTAGCTCAAACGACCCTGATAACAAACCGGATGACGAGAAGAAAACAGATATTATCGATAAACCTGAATTAGATAAGACAAATATCGAAATTCCTACCCCAACAGCCGTAATAAAAGAGACGGGACTGACGGACAAGCAATTAGCAGAAGAATTCGGCGTAAGTCCCACTATGATTAAGCGATGGAGAACTGGTAGCTCTAAACCGCGAGGTAACAATGCAAAACGGCTCAAGCAATGGGAGTTTAGAGGCGATCTTTGGTATAAGAAAACAAATTAGCTTTTATAGTACAAGAGTATGCTAAAAGATGCTGTCCGTTCCCCGTATTAAATTAGTAGTATGTTTAGAAACTAGCGAGAAGTTCCATTCTCACTCCCAAAACCCAAAAATCTTGTTTTCTACAATCTTGTTTTCTTTAATCTTGTTTAATTGCCTCTATCCCATGACAAAAAAAATATTGTTAATTAAAGTAAAAAATTCAATCAAAAAGATTCATTTTATGCATATCAAAATTGACCGATTAGTATAAATTTATTAGATTTTGTATTTTTCTTGTATTAAGTAAGTAGCCAGGAAAAGTTGTTGCTAATTAAAATAAAGAGTTTAATCAAAAAGATTCATTTTATGCATATCAAAATTAGCTGATTAGTATAAATTTATTGGATTTTGTATTTTTCTTGTATTAAGCGAGTAGCAAGAAAATAATTGCTAATTAAAATAAAGAATTTAATCAAAAAGACTCATTTTATGCATATCAAAATTGGCTAGTTAGTTTGAAATACCCAAATTTTGTATCCTTCTTGTATTAAATAAATCTTATGATTTTATCAACCAATATGTGTTTATTGCGCTGCGCGCATTCTTTGTGAAAGGGCTGCCAGGGGAGATTTTTTCCATTTTTGCATCTTGTTTCAATCGATTTATATTATTTATACTAAATAGCTTTATCTATATAAAAATTAGTATCAAAATCTCAAATGTTCTCTCTTTAACCGAGCATCATTGATTTTTCCACTATTTTTTTCTCTCTAAATTTTCTAGGACTCAATTTCTCAGCCCAAAAATTCTCTAAAAAAACTCTTTTTTAGGTACGATTACTCACTTCAGTCTCATTCTTTTACCGTACCTATTTTTTTTGTCTTATGTTCGTAGTGCTACTAGTTGCAAGAACCTTTTCCTCTGCTGAATTTTATCCTAGCTCTAGAGCCATTTGAGCCTCTTTTTACTTTTCTTAATATTTAGCACTTATCAATTACTTGTTGATTCTTTTTCTTTTGATTGTTGATGCCTTAATTACTTTTTATCAACTATTTGTTGATTCTTTTTTTTCTTACTTCTTCTATATTCTTTACAATTAAATCTTTTATCTCCCATGCTGTATTAAAACCTCAATTCTTTTTCACTCCTTGTTTTTTTTCTTTTTTTGCCGATTTTACCTTGCTATTTTGCCCTTTCTATCCTACTATTTTTCGTAAGCTAGCTATGTATTAGGGCCACATTTTTCCCATTAAAAAATGTAAATTTTTAATCTAACCGATTGTAAACTCACCCGAACCAATCAATTAGCGGGATCGTCACTTGCTTTTCTAAACAATGACTAGGGATAAACTGATAAAAATTCAAATAACCGAAGCTGAAAAACAGGATTTTAAAAATGCCGCAGGGCATTTAAATCTCAGCAATTATGTCAGAAATAAATTATTTTCTGCTCTCCAGCGATGGTCAAAGCGAAAATCTAGAATTAAATCGGGCTAAAATTAAACGAGTTCCCGATATTAATCGCCAGGTTTATCTCGAACTGTCCCAAATATCTACCGAATTACAAAAACTCGGTAATTGGGGAGATGATTTATCCGAAACAGATCGTGCGGCAATTACCCAAATTAGAGTTAAAATCGCCCGCTTAGGATTAGAAACTATAGGAGTTTCCGAAAATTAAAAACCAGGAATCCAGTTAAATGATTGGGAAAATAGTTAAAGGTACGTATTTTAGGGGAGTTTTGGACTACTTGGCTAATAAAAAGCAGTCCAAACTAATTGGTGGCAATATGTTCGGCTGCGACCCTAAATCTTTAGCTAACGAATTTGCCCTATCTCGTGAATTAAACCCCTTCTTCAAAAAAATAGTTAACCACGTCAGTCTATCTCTACCTGTTGACGAGACAGTAAACGAAAAAACCTGGAATAAAATTGCGGCTGAATATATCGAGAAAATGGGGTTTAAAGGTAGTCAGTACGTTATTTACAGGCACTCAGATCGCGACCACGACCACGTTCATATCGTCGCCAGTCGGGTCAGAATTAGCGATGGCTCTGTAGTTAGCGATTCTTGGGATTATCAACGCAGCCAGCAGATAGTTAGAAATCTAGAACAAAAGTATCAATTAACTCCGACCCAATCTTCCTGGGAAAAAGACCGCAGCTCCGTTACCAGAGAAGAATTAGAATATTTGAAGAAGACCGGACAGTCTAGTGTTAGAGTCCAATTACAAGAAACCATCGATCGTTTAGCTCCTATGGCTCAAACTATGCCTCGATTGCTAGCAGCAATTGAAAGATCGGGGATCGCTTACAAAATCCATTCTCACAAGGATGGCAGCATTAAAGGCATTAGTTATAAACTGGGCGAAGTCAATTTTCCAGGATACAAGCTGGGTAAGGCTTATAGCTTTTTTGGACTCCAGAAATATCGCAATATTAACTACACCTACGATAAAAACGCCCAAATCAACCAAGTTGAGGCTTTAAGGTTAAATTCTCAATCTGCTTTAAATAAACTCGTAAAAGAGGAAAGTATAGTCAATAGAGCGGTTATTGGTGTTAGCACTCCATCAAAACAGCAATTCGAGTTAGAAAGAGCTTACACCCCA
>JASJCW010000245.1 GCA_030065265.1 Prochloraceae cyanobacterium | reverse complement strand
GGTTGGTTGCAAAATTTGGGTTTTATTGATTTTGCCGGATCTACAGCAGTTCACTCTGTAGGTGGTTTATCTGGTCTGATCGGTTCGATTCTTTTAGGGGCTAGAATTGGCAAGTATCAAGACAAGCAAATTAATGCCATTCCCGGACACAATATGAGCATCGCTACTTTGGGATGTTTGATTCTCTGGATCGGTTGGTTTGGCTTTAATCCTGGTTCGGAGTTGGCAGCAACGCCCCACGTAGCTTATATTGCGGTAGTTACTAACTTAGCAGCAGCAGCAGGAGGAGTAGCGGCAACATTGACTTCTTGGCTGAGATATGGATTGCCGGATTTGTCGATGGTGATTAACGGTATTTTAGCGGGGTTAGTTGCGATTACGGCTGCTTGTAATAATGTTTCTTTTATTTCAGCATTAATAATTGGTTCTGCGGCCGGAATTATTGTTGTTTTTGCAGTTAGTTGGCTTGAAGGTCTCAGACTGGACGATCCGGTTGGGGCTGTTTCCGTTCACTTAATTAACGGGATTTGGGGTACGATCGCAGCAGGAATTTTCGATATCGATCGCGGTTTGGCAACCGGACACGGTTTCGAGCAAATCGGAATTCAGCTATTAGGTATTGGCGCGATCGGTGCTTTTACGGGACTGTTTAGCTTCATCGTTTGGTCGATTTTAAAATATACTTTAGGTCTTCGGGTCGATCGCACAGAAGAGATTCAAGGTTTAGATCTCGGCGAACATAATATGGAAGCTTACAGTGGTTTTTTAATGGATACTTACTTTTCGGACAGATCTAATCCGATCGCTCAAGCAGCTCGAGCCGAACAAACAGAAATTACCAATCGACCTCAAATTCAAAGTCATGAAGATTGGCAGGTTTATAAAATGTCTTTTGCTGCAGCTATGCAAATTTTCCTGCGATCGAAACAGTTTCCAGTTGAAGAAAGAGATTCTTTAACTAAAGAAATAATTAATTCTTCTCGTTTAGTTTGCAGCAATTTGGCTCGAGCTTGGCAAAAACGAAGCGATCGCACTAAGTTTATTGCTAAATTAAACGATGCTTTAACGGAAGTGAAAGAAACTCAAACATGGCTAAAATTTGCTGTCAAATGTAAATATCTCGACCTTGAAGTAGGTAGGGAAATTTATTCGATTTACCATCGAATTTCAGGAATTCTAGAGCGTGCGATCGCAGATCCATCTCCTTGGATCGTCAAACGCTAATTGAGTTTAAGCAGCTAATCATTAGTTAGATAAGGTTAAAATTTAAGGCTCTTCGATACATTTAAGGTTTAATTTCTTTTGAAACAACTCAAATGGCTACTTCTTATCCAACCATGATTGCGGTGGTTTCTTGTAAAACTACTGTTATTGTAATGCACTTTTGCATACCTGCCATTATCACTAATTCTAGTAACTCTCACAATAACGTTAGGTTTTAAATATCTGCTGGTTCGATGCCTGTGACGAGTGTAGAAATAAGATTTTCTAGTAACTCGATAGTATTTACAGATTCTAGTTGCTAATAATTGCTTTGAATTATTTATTTGCAAAAGATTAGAATCTTTATTGTCTGCTGCAACCTTATTAGCGGGAAATAAAGCTACTCCTACTAAACTAATAATAGCGCTCATAATTGTCAGCACTATTTTGTTTTGATAAATAAGACTTTTCATTTTAGTATTATATTTGCTAATTTTAATCAGCTTATAAAATAAGTTGAGATATAAAAGACAATTTTATTTTCACACTCGAAGCTTATTGTACAGGGAAACTAGCAAAATTACTTAATGATAATATGACAAATTGTGAACAAATATTAAAATAAGATCGAGTAAAGATCGGAGTCGGATTCTACAAACATATTTTTGCTTGGTGCGATCGCTTTAAGTAAGCCTGTTTGCAAATTTTTCTGGTTTGGGGAGAGCAACTAATAAAAATTTGAGTTTGAAATTAGCTCGGCTTTTAACAATTGCAAATATCAACTAGATCTTAATAAATTGATATCAAGAACATATAAGATAAAGATAATAATTGAATCGATCGCTTTTTGAAATTATTTAATCTATCTCGAGTAAAAGTATAATTTAACCTATTGAAACGAGCAGAATTATTCGACCGTTAGAAATTTAAAATGCTAAATTACATAGAAAGCCAATTTATGAGTTGAAATGCAATTAAGTGCTTTTCCTAAATCTGTTAATTTCAAACAACTTTTTAATTATATGACTTAATTTTTTAAAATTGAGCGATCTATGAATTTAATTTAGCCTCTTAAAAAAAGATAACTCAACTTTAATTACACAGTTGTAAGTTATTTTTTCTATTAACTTCTAATGCAATATTATTTAATTGAGTTGTAGTTATGTTTTGAGAAGCAATTGGACTAACCGAAACAACATTTCTGCTAATATCTGATGGCTCTTTTTTCTCGGCTACTTTAGAATCGACTACTGTTACTTCACAAGTTTGAAAATCTCCAGAAATTTCGCCCCACAATTCAGAATCTATATTTTTTTCGGTTATTATTTGTGTTTGCTCGTCTAATTCTGAAGCATTTGCAGAGGATACTAAACCAAAATTAAAACCTAAAGCTGCGGCAGAGAAAACGAAGTTTGTAAGTAATAAAGTTTTTAAAAAAGAATGCTTATTCATTGTTTGAAATTAATTTTTATTGCTATCTGTAAATAATTATAACACTTAAGTAAAAATACTTAAGCGATCGCCCTTAGTCTGTTGGTGCGATCCTTCTCACAGAGATTAATTGTTAAAATAATTAAATAGTTATAGTCTCAAAGAGTATTTTATTGACGATCGCCGTTTAATTTTTTGATTTATTATTTGAAGTCACAGCTAGTGCAGCAAAGCGATCGACGATATTAGGTAATAATAATTTAAACCAAACGCCAACGCGAGCGATTAAAGTCATAATTAATTCTCGTTCTCTTTTAGCGATCGCATCAATAATAAGATCGACACAAACTTCAGTTGACATTGCTTTTTGAGGTTGGTTTTTCGCTGGAATAATGTTGCCATCTTTACCTAAAAGACGCTGACGAATATCGGTCGCGACAAAACCAGGAGAAACAACCAATACACCTACTCCAGTACCCCGCAATTCTATTCTTAAGGAATCAAAAAAGCCTTGCATAGCGTGTTTGCTAGCTGCATAACCAGTACGAGTCGGAACGCCAAATTTACCGGTTAAAGAAGAAATAGCTACTAACAAACCTTGAGATTTTTTGAGGTAAGGTAAAGCGTAGTGAGTACAATATACAGAGCCGAGATAATTGACTTGCATAATTTTCTCGAAAATAGAAAGGTCGGTTACTTTCTCAAATTTGCTCCACATTCCTATTCCAGCATTATTAATTAAAAAATCGATCTGCTGGTATTCTGCGATCGCAGCTTTAATTAATCTTTCGCATTCCAATGGAACTGTTACATCTGTAGGAATTACGATTGCTTTACCACCATTTTTAAGACATGCTTCGGCAGTTATTATTAAAGCATCTTTATTTCTTGCCGCTAAAACTAAATTTGCTCCAAGTCTTGCTAACTTAATAGCTAATTCTTTGCCAATTCCAGAAGAAGCACCAGTAATTACGAAAGTTTTATTAGTGAAATTCATTTTGAAGAAGGTACTTTTATTTTCCCAATTGCATCGTAAGTTAAAGAACCAAGATATAACATTCCATCTACTTCTTCAACGCTAGTAATCGGAGAAAAAGATTCGGGAGTAGGATCTTGTAAATTATATATTACTTGACCGTTTTCATCGATTCCTAAAACAAAACCATAATTTTTAGGTTTAAGACGTAAAAAATCGGGCAAACGTAGCAATATCTTGCGAATAAAAGGGCGATCTGCTAATCGATCTAAATATATAGCTCGAGGATAAGCGATCGCCAGCCAAAATATGCCTTTCCCATTAGAAGATATGCCATCGGGAAAGCCAGGTAAATTATCAATAATAATTTCGCTCGTTCCTTGCTTCTCTCCTTTAAGCCAGTATTTTTTAATTCGATAAGAACTTGTTTCTACTACTAAAACAAAACTTGCATCTGGACTAACTGCGACACCATTAGCAAAATAAAGCTCGCTTAAAAGAACTTTAGTTGTATTATCATCTGGATTATAAACTAATAATTTTCCGTTAGGAGTATGTTCGATTAAATCGATTAGATAATTTTCAATATTGTATCGATCTGATGCATCAGAAAAATAAATTTTACCATCATTTGCAACATCAAGATCGTCAGTAAAACAAAATCTATTACCTTCAGATTCCGCAGCTAATACTGTTAATTTACCTTGAGGAGATACGGATAATAAACCTTTTTTGGCATCGGCAATAATTAAATTACCTTTGCGATCGAATTCCATGCCTAAAGGCCTTCCTTTAGTATTAGCAAATTCTATTTCATTGCTACCATCTCGCTCGAATCTTAAAATTCTGCCATCGGCAAAAGAACCGTAAATCCTGCCTTGAGAATCCAAATCGACATCTTCAGCTCCAATTCCTGCACCTTTACCTATTTCTGTTACTGCTTTTAAATAATTATTAACGGCGTATTTGCCTGTTAATTCCGGGTTTTTATCTGGATGCCAAACTTCTGGAGTAACAGCCACAGGCCAGAAAAAAAGATATAAAAATAATCCCGTTATTATAATTAAAAAAAATTTTCTCACAACTTTCATCGGGCGTTAAAGGGATCGCTCTTAAAATAGTAAAACATCCAGCTAATTTTAACTGAATGCTTTAACTTCAATTTTGTTTACAAATTATAAAGGTCGGTAAACTCGATAATTAATTTCAGGGAAAATATTATCTATTTCTTCGACTTTTTCTAACCAACCAGAATCGATTTTACCTGCGTGCATATCTTCATAGATTTTATTGAATCTGAGTAAATGCGATCGCGTGCGACGAACTGCATAAGGAACCATCGTTCCAGTCCGCATAATAAAAGCCCAGTCAGAAGATTGTGCTAATAATAGTTCTCGCGCTGCTTGATTTAAAGCCTTCCACTGCAATTCGTCTTCTGGCTCTTTGTGACTCAATTCAATCATCCGTTCCGTTGCTTTATGTAAATGAGGATAAATCCAGGCATTAGTTTCATTGAGCCAGTATTCGTGGAAACCCCTATAACCCCAACTCGATTGGGAAGGACGGCTGACTTGTTGGGTGGTATTATGACGCAAATAGTCTGCTAAGTGGGTCATATCAAAAGTGTTTTGATCGTGCCAAGATTTGCGGAATAAATAATCGATGAACCAAGGGCCTTCGTACCACCAGTGACCGAATAGTTCGGCATCGTAAGGAGAAACGACAATCGGAGGCCGATTAATCATATTTCTGAGGTTCGCCACCTGCCGTTCTCGATTGTACATAAAATTACCGGCATGTTCGGCGGCTTTTTCTCTGGCCCAGTAGGGATCGTAGAGGGCTTTATCAGACAAACCAGCTTGTCTGCTCGTAATTTTATGGTATTTAATCCCGATATTTTTGCGCTGACCGTTGGGCATTATATAAGGCTTGATATACTCATATTCTGCCTCCCAACCCAAATCTTTGTAGAATTCCCGATATTCTGGATCGCCAGGATAACCAACTTCAGACGACCAAACTTGTTGAGAAGATTCGTGATCTCTTCCGAAAACTGCCACACCAGTTTCAGTAAAAATTGGTGCATAAGTCCCGTGACGAGGGCGAGGACGAGCGTAGAGCAAACCGTGACCGTCAGTAAGAAAATAACGCAAACCAGCATCGGCTAGCATTCTCTCGAGGCCTTCATAATAAGCACATTCTGGCAGCCAAATTCCTTTAGCCGGGCGATCGAAATGTTGTTCGTAATGTTCGCAAGCAACCTTAATTTGCGCCCAAACTGCTTGGGGATACATTTTCATCAAAGGCAAATAACCGTGAGTTGCACCGCAAGTAATGATTTCGAGGTTATTGCTATCGAGAAATTGCTTGAAAGCTTTGACTAAATCGCGATCGTAGCGTTCCCAAGTTTGACGAATGATATTAAATTCTTTAGCGTAATATTCTGCTAAATAACGAATGTGTCCGTTGTGCTTGTTGTGATCGATTTCTTTTTCAACTAGTTCTTCTAACTTAGCTAAATGCTCGTCATAACGCTCTTGTAAAAGAGGATCTCTTAACATGGACACCAAAGGAGGTGTCATGCTCATGGTCATTTTGAAGTCAATCCCGTCCCGCTTTAATCCTTCAAAAACGTGTAATAAAGGTATATAAGTTTCTGTAATTGCTTCATATAACCACTCCTCCTCTAAGACATAATCGCTTTCTGGATGTCGGACGAAAGGAAGGTGGGCGTGTAGGACGAGAGCAACATAACCGAGAGCCATAGTATTTTCGCTAATCTTTTATTAAGTCAGTAAAGGTCTAATTATATGTAACATGAATTTTATAGTATCTTAATTTTCTCCCGATCGAAAGCTAACCCCAAAAAATTTACTAATCTCAAAGCTTGCAAGCGAGCAAAAATAATCTTAGAAAAACTCAATAGTGCTGATCGAACCGCTCAGACCGATCGAACTTACACTTGAGGAATTGATTCGTCAGCTTGTAAAGTTAAAGAGTTTCTGCTTCGCGATCGAGCTTTTTAGACTTTAGAGTCTTAATATTTTGCGGCGTTCTCCCGATCTAAACTGTGCCGATTCGTTCGCGGAAAATTTACAATGGCGATCGCCGATAACTCTTTTTATTTGGAACATTGTATATAATTATTCTGATGTTACGAATTTTTACTAAATTTTTACATGTTATCTAACACTAAACTATAAATTAATATATTAAGATGGCATTAAATTTAGAAGTAAAGCTATCAGATCGAACAAAGTTAGATAGACTGTGATTTTCTTTGTAATTGTGATTGGTATTCCCAGTGCTCAAATCCGATGGCGAGCAAACAGCTCTAGACAAAAATACTAAGGAGCGAATGTTGCTTAAATTGCTGCTGTTTATCGATCGAAGGTATAGTTCGCAAGATGATATCGCGCGAATCAAAGACTATTTAAAAAATTTAGCGCAAGAATATTCCTTCGCACTAGAGATTATCGACATTAAACAGCAGCCTCATTTAGTAGAGCATTTCAAATTAGTAGCAACTCCAGCTTTAGTTAAAATATCCCCATTACCGAGACAAACCATAGCTGGTAGCGATTTAATTGCCCAATTAGAAAAATGGTGGTCTCGCTGGCAAATTTCAATTGTCGAAACAGCCGAATCTGCAAGCGACCTGACTGAAACTAATCAAGAGAGTTCCGATCTTCAAGATAACAATTTAGGAATAGATTCATCGATCGCATATTCAGCAGAAACAATGAAACTACGAGATGAGATATTTCGTCTCGAGCAAGAAAAAGAAGAACTATCAGAACAATTAAAATTTAAAGACCAAATTTTAGCAATGCTAGCCCACGATCTGCGCAGTCCCTTAACTGCTGCGTCGATCGCTTTAGAAACCCTCGAACTAGCAGAAAATCATCAGGATATCGAAAGAGTCACTGCTTTAAAAGAACAGTTATACAAGCAAGCGAAAAGACAATTTCAGATCATGAATCGGATGATCGCCGATTTACTTCAAGCATCTAAAAATGTCAAGGCTAAATTAAAAATAGAGCCTAATTCACTTTCGTTACAACCCTTATGTCAAGAATCAGTCTCTCAATTTAGCAAACGTTTGCAAGAAAAGTCCCAAACCTTAGAAACAGATTTACCTCAAGATCTGCCTACAGTTTATGCCGATCGCGAATTAGTTCGTCAAGTGATAGTCAACTTAATTGATAACGCAATTAAATATACACCTGAAGGTGGAACGATTAAAATATCCTTACTTCATCGCACCACGCAAAAGGTTCAAGTCAGCGTGAGCGATACCGGCCCGGGCATTCCTGAAGCCAAAAAAGAGAGTATTTTTGAAGGTCATTTTCGACTCAAGCGAGATGAAAGTCAAGAAGGATACGGACTCGGGCTTTCTTTATGCCGAAAAATAATCCGCGCCCACTACGGTCAAATTTGGGTAGACAGCGTACCGAATGAAGGCAGTTGTTTTCACTTCACCTTACCAGTAGCTTTTTAATTAATCTTGGCTTTGTGACCCGATCTGAACTTAAATCAGCCTGTATTTCTCATTCCAGCAGCAATACCGTTAATAGTTAATAAAGCCCCCCTGACTAATTCTTCTTTAGAGTAACGGAAGTGAATTGCACCAGACTTAGAGCGATCGCCGTAGTCTCGCAATCTCTTCAATAAAGCTACTTGCAAAAAGCCCAAAGGAACGATCGTGCCGTTACGCAATTGTACTGACTTCTGCAATTCGCGATCGCCATCTAAAAGATTGTCCCGATTGCAGATTTGCAAAATCAGATCGCGAGTTAAGTAATATTCTCCGGCTATTTGCTCGAAAAGCCGCTCGAAACGCTCTCTATCTTCAGGTAAAGACAATTCTCTAACGTAATGATGAGCGATTTCTAAATCTACTTTTGCTAGGGTCATTTCCACTTTAGAAATAACCATTTTAAAGAACGGCCATTTAGCGTAAAAATAGCGTAATAATTTGGTATTTTCTTCAGGTTCTTCAGCTAAAAATGCCTGTAATGCCCTTCCTACTCCGTACCAAGCAGGCAACAAGAAACGAGTTTGAGTCCAACTAAACACCCAAGGAATAGCCCGCAAACTGCTCAAATCCTTTTTGCCACTTTTCCGTCTGGCCGGACGAGAACTAATCTGTAATTGGCTAATTTCTTGAATTGGGGTAACTGAAAGAAAGAAATCGATAAAATCTGGCTGTTCGTAAATTAAGGAGCGATAAGCCTGACGCGATCGCGCGGCCAGATCTTCCATAATTTCGTTCCAAGGTTCGATATCGTCGAAACCACTGCCCAACAGACTGGCTTGAATGACCGCAGTGGTAATAGTTTCTAAGTTATAAACAGCTAATTCTGGCAGAGAATATTTAGAAGCGAGCACTTCACCTTGTTCGGTAATTTTAATTCTGCCGTTGATCGTACCCGTTGGTTGGGCTAAAATCGCCTCGTAAGCGGGGCCGCCGCCGCGACCTACCGATCCCCCCCTACCGTGAAAGATCCGCAAAGCAATGCCGTATTCTGAAGCTAACTTTTGCAGAGCTTTTTGAGCTTTGTGTATTTCCCAATTGCTGCTGAGAAAGCCGGAATCTTTATTGCTATCGGAATAACCCAACATTACTTCTTGGAGGTTAGTCGGATAAAGATTGCAATGGGAGAACTCCTCTGACTGGGATGGTTCTGCTGTCGATTCTAAACAATCATAGCCACCAGATAGAGTTGCTCGATAAAGTGGCAGATCGAATAGGGAGCGCATTACTTCAGGAGCGCGTTTGAGATCTTCTACAGTTTCAAAGAGGGGAACGATGCGAATGGTACTCGTACTCTTAGCGGGATCGTACAGTCCCGCTTCTTTTGCCAATAACAATACTTCTAATACATCGCTGACATAATTAGTCATGCTGATGATGTAGGTTTGGCAAATTTCCAGGCCAAATTCCTGTTGTAATTGCCGCAGCATTTGTAAAGTGGCGATCGTTTCCGCCGTTTTAGCAGAAAATTCTATTTCTTGAGGGATTAAAGGTCGGCGAGTTTTCAGTTCTTGAATCAGCCAAGCGGTTTTTTCCTCTTCGGAGAGTCGATCGTACGGTTGGGGTAAAATATCCAAGTATGCAGCCACTTCTTCGATCGCATCGGAATGGCGCGAAGAATCTTGACGGAAATCTAATTGAGCCAGTTTAAAACCGTAAACTTTTACTTGAGAGATTAGTTTATCTAGATCCCGACAGCTCAACCCTGTTTCTGCGAGATTGGTTTGAATTAATTTTAATTCTGCTAAAAATTCCGCTCCAGAGCGATAGATGTTGTTGTTGGTCGTTTCTGATTTGGCTTGAGGTTGGCAGCTAGATAAGAGTTTATTGCGATCGCGAGTATTCTGCAGCCTTTGTTCGATGTAAGCTAATTTTAAGCGGTAAGGTTCTTGACGGTAGCGAATTGCCAAGCGATCGTATACTTCTGGCATCAAGAGGCGATCTTGCTCTAAAGAGTCCAGCAAATCCGGTAAAACATTGCTCCAGTGTAAGGATAAACTCAATAATTCTTTCAGTTGCTCGAGGGATTCTAAATACTTTTTCAGGACTAAATCCCTTTGATAGCGTGCTGTAGACCAAGTAACATCTGGAGTCACAGAAGGATTGCCATCGCGATCCGATCCGACCCAAGAGCCGAACTGACAGTAATCGTTTTGGGGCGATTTTAAGCTGGGAAAAGCGTTTTTAATCGCGCGATCGATTCTTAAAGATAATTGAGGTATCGTATCGAAGAGGACTTCATCGAAGTAGCGGTGAGTGTAGTCTACTTCGTCTAAAACCGTCGGTTTAAACTGGTGCAATTCGTC
>JASJCW010000244.1 GCA_030065265.1 Prochloraceae cyanobacterium | reverse complement strand
CCGTAATATAAGTTAATATCAAAATCAATCAATACAGGTTTATTGTAAATAAATTTTGATATTTTGAGATCTATGTATTGCAGTCTTTTTAGCGATCTAACTACTTTTGAGAACTGAAATGAAATGTTTAAGCAAGTCTTGAGATATGTAGTCTAAAAGCTCTTTTCGAGAATCATTTAAGAAAAAATGATTTCCTTGCATTATTTGCAGTTTAAATTTATTGCTAGTATATTTGCGCCATGCCATTAATTGATTTTTATTAACTATATTATCTTCCTGCCCTCCAAATACTGAGATAGGACAATTAAACGGCTGCTTTCTTCTATAAATATAGCTTCTTAATAATTGGTAATCTGCTTGAAAAGTCGGCATCAATTCTGCCATTAATTGACTGTTATTTAGAATCGGTTCCGGTATTTCCATAGTTTGTAACATGACTTCTTTAGAAGGGGATTTCCCACCATATCTTTGCTTTAACATTTTTAAGTGAGTTTCTGGAGTCCAGAAACCTCCAAAGAACAAATGAAGAGGGTTCAATCGATATTTCTGACGGAGTAAATGAGCTAATTCAAAGCCGATCAACGTTCCCATACTGTGACAATAAAAGCTAAATGGCTTGTCTAAATAGGGAATAAGACTAGGAGCTAAATTTTCTACTAATTCACTAATATCGGTAAAAGGTTTTTCGTTGATTCGGCCTTCTCTCCCAGGAAGTTGGATCGGACAAACTTCAATCTCTGGAGGAAGGAAATTTGACCATTGTCGAAAAATCGAGGCAGATCCACCCCGATAATGAAAACAGAATAAACGAACTCTAGGATTAGGTTTTGGGCGATAGTAAGCAAGCCAACGATCTGTTTTATTTCTTGATACTGAAATTTTGGTTATATTTGGCTTAAAGTAAATTTTTTTGCGGCTTTCTATTATTTGTTGCGAGTCCGATATTTCAGGGTTCAAACTAGCGAGCAATTGTCTCGAACCTTTCGGCAAACAATAACTTGCCATTTTAAGTAAGATTGGCTTAGGCCCTATTTCTAGCAATACCTTACATCCTTGGCGATCTATTGTCGCTATGCTTGGTGCAAATTGAACTGGTAAACGGACATGATCGCACCAGTAATTACGAGTAGAAATTTCTTGACCAGCAATTTGTCCGGTTAAATTAGAAACGATCGCAATTTGAGGCGACGAGTAGCTAATATCTTGAAGTATTTGCTCAAAATCAGCCAAGATTGGTTGCATCAAAGGAGAGTGGAAAGGATGAGAAACGTTTAAATTGAAGGTTTTGATTCCTTGCGCACTTAAAGTCGCGCCAACCTGACTGACTCGATCGCGCAAACCAGAGATAACAATATTTTTGGGCCCGTTAATAGCAGCAATAGCGATTTCACCTCGATCGGGAGCGATAGCTTGACTTACCGTTGCTTCATCTGCAAATATCGCCATCATCAAACCATTTTGAGGTAAGCTTTGCATTAATCTACCTCTATGAGCGATCGCTTTAAGTGCATCTTCAAGAGTGAATACGCCAGCTACACAAGCGGCTACGTATTCCCCAACACTATGTCCCATAACCAAATCTGGTTTTATTCCCCAAGATTCCCACAACTTGAACAAAGCGTATTCTACAGCAAATAAAGCGGGCTGAGTGTAGGCAGTTTGGTCGATAGGAGATTGATTTTCGGAATTGGGATAAAGAACAGAAAGAAGAGACTGTTTTAAATATGGGCGTAAAATTTTATCGCAGCGATCGATCGCCTCTCGGAAAGGAGGTTGATTTTGATAGAGTTCCTTTCCCATGCCAACATATTGAGATCCTTGACCGGTAAATAAAAATGCTTTTTTTAAGTTAGTTTCTGGTTTAAATTTTGCGCGAGGAGTTTTTTCGTGAATATTTTCTGACGGTAGAAATTGTTTTCCATCGCGAGCTAATTGTAGCTGTTCAAAATAGCCGGTAATTTCTTCTATTGTTGTGTATTCAAAGAAAAAACTTAATTTTAATTTGGTTGCAAAGTAGTTTTCAAGCAAGTTTTTTAATTCTAAAAATTCTAGAGAATCGAATCCTAAGTCGATTAGTGATATTTCTGCAGACAAATTTGTCACTCGACGATCGCCAATAACCGAGCGTATAGATTCGACGATCGCTTTTGAGATGTTTTCATCTTTTCGACTCTCAAATTTATTTGAATTTTGAGCAGCTTTGGCAGTATTGCTTAGATCGTATTTTAGTAAAATTCTTGTTGAGTAATTTTTATTTTGCAAGCGATCGGGGACGAATTTTGCGATCTTTGTGCCGTAGTTTGAATGACAACAGCAACTTAAATCTGCTATTTCCCGCGCTTCAGTTTGGCCATTGATATTGGATTTAATTTGCTTGTTTTTGCAGGAATTGAAGATCCCCACAGCACTTTCGATCGCGTTAGATAAATCAAAATATTGCAATGCAAATTGAAGCAACTGAGAGCCTAATTCTTCGTAATTATTTACTTCAAGCAATTGCATTTCTAGAATTTGAGCGATCGCACCCTGGGATGCGTGCAGGGAATCAACTTCAAAATCTTTAGCTTCCCAAAGGCTTTCGATCTTATCTATTCTTTGCGAGTAAATAGCACCAACAATTTTATTTTCTATTGCCAAGACAAAATTACCTTGAGGAAAACGCTTTATTGTTGCTTCAATTTTATTTTTTTCGCTTAATTTAATATTTTTAGAAGAGCATTTAATTGCTAAATTCTCTAAAGAATCGAGATCTGACAAATTAGCGTGGCGAATAGTATAGGGTTTTTTTTGAAAATGATTGAGGGTAATACGGGTGAATGGAAATGTTTTGGGGAATTTTTGCGAAAATTCGGGTACTAGAAATAATCCAACTTCTGCTGCTGCAGCTATAAAGACTTCAGCTTCAACTAGTTGTTGGGATGAAAATGCTTGTAGCGCGTCAAAATGCAGACTTTCACTCCGGTCTAAAAACTTCGCGATCGTTTCTTTTGCCAGACAATGGACTTCCAAGACGATCGCCCCGTGAGAACTGACGATCGCAGCCCATTTTCGCAAATGCTCCACCAAACTTTGAACTATTAGAGCTGGCTGGATATTCTTTCCTGTTTGATCTACATAAGCACCTTGAGAGGAGACTAAACGCTTTCGAGCTTCATCTCGATCTTCGGGTAATTTTAATGGGCGATCGTGGTCTAGAAAAGAGCGGATGTGAAGTATATTTTCAGGATCTTTAATCCCTCGATCCGACAAATCTGCGATTAATTTTTGAGGATCGCAAATATCGCCGTGAATCACTAAATGATGGGGTATATCGGCTAAATTTCGAGCAACTGCTTGCAGAGATAGCTCGTTATAATCCGCTCCAATAGCCCATAATGGATATCGATCTAAGACTTTTCCTCTAGCAGATTTGTTACAAACAACTTTGTAAACTCTTTTTAATAAACTTCCATCTCCGCATCCCATATCAACTAAATATTTTGGTTGAGCTTCAAAAGGCAAACGATTAAAAATTTCTAAAATAACATTTTCCATCTCGCCAAAGTATTTTTGATGTTGAAATCCACTTCCGGTTACGTTGAGGGTTCTATCGATATGGTTTTCATAGCCCGAATCGTCTCTACTAAATACGCTTTTGAAATCTCCAAACAATACTTCTTCGATTCTAGATAACATCGGACGATAAGACGCTGCTACTCCCATATTTAAAGCTCGATCGCTCATAAAACGACCTAGATCGCTCAAATAAAGTCGATTTGCTTGACAGCTTGCCCATCCTCGAGCGATAAATAATTGAGATAAATCTTGACGAATCGGATCTGATAGCTGGCAAAATAAAGATTGCGATCGCGACTCTTCTAACAAGTTTTGATTTTTCAGTGAAACTAGCAGGGGAACGATCCAAGTACCATCGACAAAATCTGCGATCGTTTCGTCGCCTATCTCCCATCTTCGCGCAGATCTCTCGAGCCAATTTTTGAAAAATTTTCCTTTTAATTCTCCTTTGAGATAAGATTCTACAGAAAAGTTATATGTATTGAGTATGTCTTCGGGAATTTTTTTATAAATTTCTGCTCGATCTGTGAGATAATATTCTCCGGCCTTAGTTGTTGAGAGCCAACTCAGTGATTCCATCAACCTCAGAGCTATTTGCAGATGTCCAATATTAGCGTGTAAACTCTTACTTATTTCTTTTAATGTTAGATATTTTTTATCTTTTAGTAATTTGAAAAAGCCTTTTCTTTTAAAAATTAAAATAATCGGAACGCTTACAAAGCCGTGAGCGTAGCGGTTTATCAACTCTAACATAAACTTAATTTATTTAATAATTTATTAATATATTGTTTACATTTTATTTGATTTTTCTTTAATTTGCAATCAAAATAATGCCCATTCTTTTGTGAAAAAAATCATAAAAATCTATACAGAAAAAACATAATAGCTCGTCGAAGTTTATCAAAAAAACATATATAAGGAGGAGCAAAAATATAATTATCGAACCTCAATCTGTTGTCAGTAGTTAACTACAATTACATTGCAAGAGATATATGCATCCTAGCTTGACTTTTAATCTCCTTTTTCTATCGTTCAAAAATTATTCAGTCACAAGGAAAATAATCGGATCGTCAAAAAATGTAGCGATCCAAACTATTCTTATAATTCTATACTCATTTATTTAAAATGCAATCTATAAAATTGATAACCTGTTTTTTAACGTAATTTTTATATACTTACTAGCTCCCGATGGATCGATGCGATCGTTAATTTTTATCTGTCCTTAAAAATCAAAGATAAAGTTAATTTAATTAACTTTAATCGAGCTGAATTTTTTGAAAATAAAAAACCTTCACAGATAAATTACAATTTATAGAATGAGCGTTTCACCAGCAACACCAAAACTAAAGCGACAAAGTAGCAATAACGATTGGCGACTATTATTACAATTGTTGCCTTATGCTCGCCGCAACCAAAATTTATTATATATATCCTTAATCCTGTTAATCCCTTTGTCGATCGCAGGAGCAGTCCAACCTTTAATTGTCGGACAAGCAATCTCTCTAATCAGAGAAGAGCCTGTTTGGAGTTTTTTGGCCGATTTTTCCCGATCTGAGGGGTTGAATTTACTGATCGGTTTGCTAATCGTGACGATCGCCGTCAGATTAGTTTTCGTCTCAATTCAAGGATTTTTAGTTCAAAAATTGGGACAGCAAATTACAGCAGGATTGCGAGAAGATTTATTCATTCATCTGACTTCTCTATCTACAAAATTCTTCGATCGCACCCCAGTAGGTAAATTGGTTACCCGATTAACTAACGATGTCGAAGCGTTAGGAGACGTGTTTGCAACGGGAGCGATCGGGATTGTCAGTGACTTCATTTACGTCCTAGTAATGCTAATTGCTGTATTCATGCAACAATGGCAATTAGCGTTAATGTTATTGTCAATGCTGATCCCGGTAACAATTTTAGTAATTTATTTTCAGCAGCAATATCGTAAAGCTAATTACCGCGCCCGCGAAGAACTCTCTAAGCTCAATTCCATGTTACAAGAAAACGTGGTCGGGATAAATATCGTCCAGCTATTTCGTCGGGAAAGATATAATTCAGAGCTATTTAGATCCCTCAACGATCGCTATCGTTTAGCCATCGATAAAACTATTTTCCACGATTCGGCAGTTTCAGCAACTTTAGAATGGATTTCTCTAGTGGCGATCGCAGGAGTATTGTGGTTAGGTAGTATCTTTATTTTGAACGAGACAATCGCAATCGGAACTTTTACTACTTTTATTCTCTACGCTCAGCGTTTGTTTAATCCAGTCCAACAATTAGCCAATAAATTCACTGTTTTCCAAGGTGGTTTTACCGCGATCGAAAGAATAGACGAACTAATGAGCGAACCGATAGAAGTCAGCGATCCCCAGAGCGAATCTCGTCAAAGGTTAGCACGCAACAGCAAACAATTAAACAAAAATTCCGATCTTCCAGCTAAAGGAGAAATTTGTTTTGAAAATGTTTGGTTTGCTTATAAAGAAAATGAATACGTTCTTAAAGGTTTGGACTTTAAGATTAAAGCTGGAGAAAAAGTCGCTTTAGTCGGCCCTACAGGTGCGGGAAAAAGTTCGATTATTCGTCTACTCTGTCGTTTATACGATCCCAGTAAAGGTAAAATTACTATTGACGGCATCGATATTAAAGATATTCCCCAAGCAGATTTGCGCCGTTATATTGGCGTGATTCTACAAGAAAGTTTTCTTTTTGCTGGAGATTTGAAACGAAATATTACTTTAGGAGAAAATTATTCAACTGAAGAAATTGAAAATTCTGCTAAATTAACTAACATAGATCGCTTTATCGAACAATTACCTCAAGGATACGACACCCAATTACGAGAAAGAGGAACAAATCTCTCTGGAGGGCAAAAACAGCTAATTGCATTTGCTCGAGTCGCGATTAGAAATCCGCAAATTTTAGTTCTAGATGAAGCAACTGCTAATTTAGATGTTGCCACCGAAGCGTTAATTCAAGAGGCTTTAGATCGAATTTTAGCCAATCGCACCGCTATTATTATTGCTCATCGACTCTCTACTATTCGCAATGTCGATAGAATTTTAGTTCTTAAAAAAGGAGAATTAATCGAGTCTGGTACTCACGAAGAGTTATTAGCAATAGATGGTTTGTATGCTGGTCTTTATAAATTGCAAATGCTAAACAATTAAATAATAATAGGCAGCGAGCGCAATAATTATCAAGAATTATCTATCTAATCCTAACTACAAAAGCCTTGATTTAACAGTTTAAGTTTTTTGAGAGTATTTCGCTCGCTATTTCTGCCTCAAGATCGTCCAAAATAACTAAGCTAAAATAGTTCCACCTTGAAAATAATCTTTTAACTGTCGATCGTGATCGTGACTGAGATTTCCGAGAGGAATAGCTTCTCTTTCAAAAGCTTTAACGTCAGTTATTTCTAAAGTATCTTCAATTTTAAAATTTCCTTTTACTTTTGCTTCAATTGAAATACAAATTGAGTGCATTCTCGGATCGCGATCGGGAGAAGAATAGACCCCGACTAAACGCATAATTGAGACTAATTCTAATCCTGTCTCTTCTAATAACTCCCTAGTTACCGCATTAACAACATTTTCGCCCCAATCAATGATACCTCCAGGTAAACTCCATAACCCAGTATCTCTGCGCTTAACTAAAACAATTCGACCGTCAGATAATACGGGTATGATTGTAGTCCCAGTTATAGGATGACGGAAAACCAATTTAATCACATCTTTAAGCAAATGAAAAATTTTTATCATTAGAAAAAATAAACAAAGTAAAAAATTATTTTTATGTTTTGTGATATTTTCCGATCGCTATTACTGCATTTTGTCCTCCAAAACCAAAACTCAAACAAAGGGTTGTTTTTAGATTAGCAAAGCGAGATTCTTTTTCTACATTTATAGTAAACTCAGATTCCTTTAAACCAACACAAGGAGGTAATTGACTGTGTTTGAGAGCCATCAAACAGAAAACAGATCCAATCGCTCCAGATGCGCCTAAAGTATGACCCGTTGCTCCTTTTGTCGAACTTACCGCAACTCGATCGCCAAATACTCTACTAATCAATTCAGCTTCTCTGATATCGTTTAATTTCGTACTCGTACCGTGAGCGTGAATGTAATCAATATCACTAGCTTGCAAATTACTGTTTTCCAAGCATTTTGCGAAAGCAGCGGTCGCCTCTTTCCCGGTCGATTCTGGCGCGCTGATGTGGTGAGCATCGCAAGTCAAACCAAAACCCAATATTTGTCCGTAAATTTTGGCATTTCGGGCGATCGCCGATTCAGCCGACTCTAAAACTAAAACAGCTCCTCCTTCTCCTAAAACTAAACCTTCTCGATGGCGATCGAAAGGATAACAACCAGTTTTTGCTAAAGCACCAATTCTTTGGAATCCAGCTAAAGTTAAAGGTGTAATCGGGGATTCTACCGCTCCAGCAATGACTTTATTGCACTGACCAGTTTCGATCCATTCAAAACCTTTCGCTAGCGACCAAATTCCAGTAGCACAAGCGGCCATTGGTGCGGATATTAATCCCCGAGATCCTATTTTCCGAGCGGCAAAAGTTGCCGCAAAAGATGGTAAAGTTTCTTCCCAATTAAAATTATCGGCAAAAATCTTCTTGGTTGCTAATTGTTCCCAAATCCCTTGATAGGAGCGACTCGATCCGATCGCTACTCCGCAGTTTGGTAAAGGTTGATATATTCCGGCATCATTAAGCGCGGCCGACACGACCCGGTTTATTATTACATCTAAATTTGTTGACTTCTTGGCAATCAGTGCTAAAGGAAAAGATGGCAGTTCTGGTAAAGGTTGCTCTAATTTTATAGCCGAATTACCTGCGATTAGATTCTGCCAACTGCGATCGAGATCTCCGAAAGCAGAGAATAACCCCAAACCAGTAACCACCACTTCCATTCAATCGAGTAATATTAACTATTTCTTAAGATTTTCTAACCCTTTAATCACCTCAGCCGAAGTAATGCGATCGCCTTGTTGGATATCATCAACGGCTTCCATGCCTTCGGTCACATAACCAAAAACGGCATAATCCCCATCTAAAAATGCTAGATCTGCTAAAGCAATGTAAAACTGGGAAGAAGCAGAATCTGGAGGTTGAGAACGAGCCATAGCCACCGCACCGCGACTATGATGTAAAACTACATCAGGATTGGCTTGTCTTCCTTGTCTTCCCAGAGGTTTGCTATAAATAGGATCTTCTTGTCCTTCAACTTTTATTTCCAAAGGAATATAGCGAGGACGATTAGTTTCTGGATCGACAAAGCTGCCAGTTCCCATGCGACTGACTGGATAGTTAGGATCTTTACCTTGGGGATCTCCACCTTGAGCAACAAATGGCTGAGGATCTTTAACAACTCGGTGAAAAGCCAAGCCATCGTAAACACCCTGCTCCACCAAATCAACGAAATTACCAGCCGTAATTGGTGCTTCCTCGCCATTCACTTCAATCGTTATTTTAGAGCCATTAACAATCAGCTCTATTGTTGCTTTTCCTTCTAGTCTGGGCAAATAATCTTTCATATTGCTACTGCCGCGATCGGCAATAATAGTTGTTCGATCGATTGAATCACTTTTACTGAGAGATTCGTTGGTATTGGCTTGAGAATCAGTACAGCCAGCAAGTGTTAAACTGCTCGCTAAACTTAGGGACAGTAAAATCGCTAACCAGCGTCGCGATATAATCTTCATATTATTTTAAGATTGTCGTATTTTACTTTGCTACTGTCTAATTTGCTTACAAACCTTCAAGAGGAACTTCTAAAAATCTAGCTAGCTCCGCCCCTTGATTTTCAAGTTTTGATAAAGAAATAGGTTCGCCAACTGGAGAAAGGGGAATATCTTGGCGTTTATTGGCTCTTAAATAAAGAGTCCTTTTAGGATTGAGTCCCTCTCGAATTTCCGCTTTTACTGAAATTACATCATCAATCGGAAAATCAAACTCAATTCGACGATCTTCGCCAGGAAAACCCGAACGAAAGATCTTTACTTGACCTGTTTCTTTATTGAATTCGTTATAACCGCCTCCCACGTTCCAGAAAACCAACAACCAAAGATAAGTAGCGAGTAAAGAGCCAGCCGTACCGTAAAAAAGTAAAGCTATTCCTTGAGGAAGGAACTGCAATCCAGTTTCGTCGCTTACAAGCAACAAATTAACTTTAAAATAACTAGAAAGCCCCGCTAAGAGAAAGCCAACCCCCCCGATAGAGACAACTGTCGCCCAGAAGTAGTTGCTAAATCTACGAGATCCTAAAATTTCTTGACGGAGTACGAGCCGATCGTTTGTCATTGCTTTTGCTGTCATATATCAAAGCTTTGAACTTTCGAGCATTTATTATCATGCCACATCGAAATAGTTTATTTTTAAAAAAAAACCGCCAATAATCCTACTCTTGACCTATCGAAAGGCTGTTTCGATACTTCGATGCCTTCGATCGAGTTTCTTAATGATTTAACCGGCTTTTGTTAAGGATTTATGAGAAAGTTGTGTCATTTTGTAAAATTTTTGGTATTAATTATTAAAGGACTATTCGCAGTGAGACGCTCAAAATTCTTAGCCAAACTCGAAAAAATAGCGCAAATCGTGCTAATTTAAGAAATGTTAATAAGAAGGGTGATTAGTTCCGACAAACTTAAATTGAGTTTATACTCATTTTCTAGTTTGGGACTAACATAAAGAAACTCGAAGAGTTTTCTCAGAACCAATAAGAAAATCGAGGTTTATTAACCCAAGTTTTGGCTAAAGCGTCCAAATTTAAAATCCTACGATTCATTGATTAAAGAAAAAAGGATTAAAATATGACAATTGCAGTAGGACGCGCCCCAGCACAAAGAGGAGTATTTGATGTCCTCGATGACTGGTTAAAGCGCGATCGCTTCGTATTCATCGGTTGGTCTGGTTTA
>JASJCW010000243.1 GCA_030065265.1 Prochloraceae cyanobacterium | reverse complement strand
AAGTTTTCAGCCTTCTACTACTCATGGGGGTAGGGATAGGGGAAATCGAGGACTGCGCTATTTAGAATGGACTTGGGAGCGAAATCCTCAAAATAATACTTGTACTACGGTCATGGTTTATATCATGCGCCAGGATAACCAAGTTGTTGGCTGTGTTCAAGAGCCGCATTCATACGGCCTCTTCAGCAAAAACGATTGGCAAAAATTTTTAACAGAAGCAGGATTTAAACCGCGATCGATATTTTTTGAATATAGCTCTGCTGAATTGGGATCGTCTGAGATATTTCTAGGACTGAAGCCATAATCTATTCTCAGAATTCGATCTTAAGTACCCGCACAAAATTAAACCCTACTAACGAGTAACTACTTACTATTCGTTACTCCCTACTTTGAACTTTTTAAGTATTTTCTTGTAATTTTTCTCCGATCTTCGGTTCGACTCCAGCAACTAACCTTTTGATGTTGCTGCGATGGAGATAGATTACGTAGGCACTGGCTACCAAACCAAAGATAATATAAGGAAAAGGCTTATCAAAGATAAACATGCCTATATTGATTCCGATCGCCGCAGATATCGAACTTAAAGAAACAATTCGCGAAATTGCCAAACAAAGGCCAAAAATGCCTAAAGCTAGTAAAGCAATCCGAAAATCAAGGGCCAAAAATGCCCCCAAACTTGCAGCTACTGATTTACCTCCGGTAAAACCAATCCAAATCGATTTGCTATGACCTAATATAGCCCCGATCGCAGCCAAGATAATTAAATAAGTTTTCCATTCAACTGGAATCAGATCGGCAGAAATTAAATTGTAAAAAAGATCGATTTGCGCGACCGCCATTACACCTTTAGATAAATCGATTGCTAAAGTTGCGATCGCAGCTTTTTTGCCTAAAGTTCTCAACACGTTTGTCATTCCAGTCGATCCAGAACCATGTTGGCGAATATCGATCCCTTGTAAATAACGTCCGGCTAAATAACCAGTGGGAATAGAACCCCAAAGATAGGCAAAAATTAATAAAATTCCGCTTAAAATCCAAGACACGAGCATAGTCAATCAATTTAGTTAGTAAGTATAACTTGACATTTGCTGAGGGTCTGGGGCAAATGCCAACCATAGAGGAAATTGTAGCAGGGAAAGGCTGATAAATTCTTCGGTTTCATCAATCACGATCAAAGGTAATTGATTTTCTTCTAATAAACGTTCTGCTTTTTTAACTGCAGCCATTGGTTCTTCAAATAAAACGATCCCGCGATCGGGGCCAAAATCGCCGCGAGCAATGCCCAAACAATCTTGCAGTCCCCTGCGCCATTCTCCCAATCTTTCTGGAGTGTTTGCCAAGACTAGAGTACGAAAGCGATCGCCGTAGACTTCGTATAAGACTGAAATTATTGCTGAAGTTACCAGGATATTTTGCAAGCGGCTGCCCAAAGTCCCGATCGCGCCCCTTCCTCCCTGGGTGAAGAACCAATCGTTAGTTTTTTCGGCATGAATTTCCTCGAAGGTACGGCGCAGTTGCCAGGGTGGCCCGTAATAATCTGGTTGGATGCGATATCGATCTAAGAGATCGCGAATTTGTCGAGTTGAAGATTGAAATTGCTGAGTTGCAAATTGAGGTATCGGGGTTTCATTTTTTGCCGTAAATTCTTCAAATTCATCTTCTGGCTCTGCTTCTTCCCATTTTTTGCCGGTAGGTAATTCTAATTGTTCTGCTGCTGCAGCTAAGTCTTGGAGGCTTCCTACTAAATAATCTTTAAATCCTTGTACTCTAATTGCTAGATCTTGAGAGACTCCAGCAAAACTGGTACGCATTTCTTGCTCGATTCTTTCTCGACGACGTTCTAACTGTTCTATTTCTCTTTGTATGGTTTGTCTTTTGGTTTCTATCTCCAAATTGGCTTCTTTAACCAGACGAGATAAGCTCTCTTGGACTTCTATTTGTTGGGAGAGCATTTGATTTTTAGTTTCTTCGAGTGTTTTAATTTCTGCTGTTAAACTTTGTTTTTTTTTCTCTAAATCCGTCAATTGATCTGTTTTATTTTCTCGTTTTTTTCTACTCAAATTAAGTGATTCTTCCATTAAATTTTCAGAGAATGTTTCTGATTTTACTGTTTTTCTGATTTGGTTTTGAGATTTTTTTAAGTTAAATTTTAGAGGGCTATAGCTGGATTTTTTTTCGATTTATTTTTTAAAATTAGCCAACTGAGTGTTATCGATCCGCTCCTTTTTTAGGGAATTTTTCCTCTAAACAGGATTTTAGAGTTTTTGGATCGAATAAAATTGGTAAAAAATGAATGCTTTTAACTTCTCTAAAATAAAATAAGATCGGGACTGTTTCGCTAAAAATTTCCCAATTTAGCCAATCACAATACGGGAAATTCTTGAGGAGTTTTTCCCCTCTATAAACATCTAAAGCAACGTCTGTAAATTTTAACTTAATTGTTGCAGCTTGAAAAGCTAGGAAAAAACCTAATAAAGCTATAATCGCTCCCAACCAAGTTTGGAAAGCAATTATAGCTAAAGCTAATATAATAATCCCTAAAGGTAGTTTATAACTTGGAGTCAGTTCGACGCTCTTTTCTAATCTTGTATTGTTTGGATTAACGCTAGTCACAAATTTAAAATCCTCTTGCCTCGATTATATTATTCTATTTTAAACAGAGTGAGGCAAGCTGATTCGATAGTTTCAAACAGGATCGATGCGATCGCACCGCAGCAAGTCTAATAATTTTAATAACAGTAACTTGTCTCAAATAAATCTTTAGGGTGCATGAGCGACAGTGACTGTCCCAGTACCTTGGAAAATTAACCAAGATAAAAAGAAATTTAGCGTAAAAATTGCCAACATAGCTGTGACAACTGCGGTAGTAGTAGATTGACCTACCCCTTTAGCCCCCCCAGTAGTAGTTAAGCCCCAACTACAGCCGATAATAGCGATCGCCATACCAAATACAACTGATTTAATTACTGCACCCAACAAGTCCGAAACCTCGATAAAATTGCGAACCGAGTCGAGAAAAACTGATTGAGGAATATCGTACAGGTTAACTGCGATCGCCATTCCGCCAATTGTGCCAGTAATTAGAAACATAACTGTTAGAATTGGCAGCATAAAGGCGCAGGCTAAAACGCGAGGTATAACTAAGTAGTCGATCGGATCGGTTCTGAGCATATACAAAGCGTCGATTTGTTCTGTGACTCGCATCGTGCCAATTTCAGCAGCAAAAGCAGAACCAACTCTTCCCGCGATCACCACTGCAGTTAGCACTGGGGCCAGTTCGCGAGTTAATGCTAAAGCCAATACCCCTCCTACTGCAGTTTCTGCCCCAAAATAAATAAATTCTCTGGCAACCTGAATAGTGAAAACCATCCCGACAAAAGCTGCTGTCACTAGAGCGATCGTAATTGATTCCGGGCCGACTGCTGCCATTTGGTCGAGGGTATTGCGCCGATGGATTTTAGCATTAAATATATGAACTATAACTTGTCCGCCAAGAAAAACTGCTGCAATAGATCTCTCGATCCATTGCTCGACACTACTGGTGGGCTTGATTTTACCTGTCATAGTTGAAAAGCCAAAATTTTTTTAAGTCAATTCGCTTTTTTTTGTAAATATCTCCTAATTATCGGTTGCCTCGACTCTAAACCTTTCTACTGAAGATAGTAAATCTTGAGAGATACTTACCAAATTTTGTAAAGAACTAGCAACACGCTGAGATTCGCGAGAAGTTGTTTGTGCGGCAAGTTCTACCGATTGCATAACTTCGGAAACCTTACGAGAATTTTCTCTTTGTTCGACCGTAGAAGCCGTAATCGAACGTACTAAAGTATCGATCCGTTTGGATACTTGAATGATATCTTCTAGAGAGCCTTTAGCCTGTTCTGCCCGATCCACCACGTCTACAACCTGCTGGAGACCTTCCTCCATCGCGGTCATAACCGAACCAGTTTCACTTTGAATTTGCCATACAATTTGCTCGATTTCTTTGAGTGCTTTAGCCGATCTATCCGCTAGCTGTCGGACTTCGTCCGCAACGATCGCAAAACCTCGACCCGACTCGCCCGCTCTTGCTGCCTCGATCGAAGCATTCAGTGCTAGTAAGTTCGTCCTCGAAGAAATTTGTGAAATTAAAGCAACAATTTTGGAAATTTCTTGAGATGCTTCAGCCAGACGTTTTACTTTTCGGGCTGTTTCAGCTACCGTATCGCGAATTTCGACGATTCCGGCCACCGTTCTTTCTACCGACTCACCGCCTTTTAGAGCGGTTACGGAGGAGGTGCGGGCTACTTCTTCAGCTTCTTTGGCGTTTTCAGCTACCCTTTGAATCGCGTCGGTTAATAATTGTACCGAATTCAAAGTGACGGCTAGTTCGCCAGCCATATTCAACGCGCTGCTGTACTGGTTAGATGCGAATAATTCACTATCTGCCGCTCCTCTGTTTACTTGTTTGGCAGCACCTTTTACTTGTTTGACGATTTCTCGCAGGTTTTGGATAGTTAAGTTAAAAGCATCTGCTACCGCGCCTAACACGTCGGCAGTCACTTCAGCTTGTACGGTTAAATCTCCTCTAGCTGCTCCTTCTACGTCGTCTAGCAAGCGAATTACCTGACGCTGTAGGTCTTCTTTGGCTTGTTCGGTCTCTTGCGCCCTTCTTTGGGCTTCTTCAGTGGTTGTCGAGAGAACTCGAGCCATCTGGTTAAATTTATCCGATAGTTGGCCTAACTCATCGTTAGATTCTGGAGTAGCTTGAACGTTAAAATTCCCCTGATAGAGATACTCAAACTGCTTTTGCAGGTCGAATACAGAACGTTTAATTTGTTTTGTAGTCGTGCCCAGTAAGATCCAACTCGTACCTGCTCCTGCTATGCCTGCGGCTAAAGCACTAAGACTGACAAAACCAAATCCTGGTTTATTTTTTTGTTCCCCTCCCGAAGCTAAAAATAACCCCATGATTAATGCGGCTAAAAACGATGTTGCTCCTACTGCTCCAGTGGTGTACCACTTTTTACTGTTTAAAGGGGCATTTTTGAAGGTTGACATCGGCCCGCCTCTCGAGTCTAGCTCGATCTTCGAGTCCATTAATGTCTCTGAAGATGACATCAAACCGCTAGGAGGCCCGTCGCTAGTATTATTTAAATTAATCCCACTAGCTTGACCGAAGCTAACCGAATCATTTTCTATTTCAGTTGAAAGACTAGGGCCGGATAAGCTTTCATTTTGACCGTTGAGCAATTCAGAATCTGCTTGTCTGTCTTCAACATCTTCCATCCCCAGACTGGAGAGTTCGCCGATATTTTTGTTATCGCTGAAGAGATCGAATTCTTTGAGAAAATCTCCACTGATGCTGGAAGGATCTTCTGTAATTGAGGAATCATTTGCATCGTTATCAATTCCGTCAAATTCTTGAAATTGATTTTGTACGTCAAAATCACCTCGATCGCTATCTATATTTTTGCTATAGCCCTTGTTGCTGCCTATTTCGGTATGCTCTTCATCTTCATCGTCATAAAAATCATAGTTCGTGTCATTCTTCATTAATTCTGGAGGAAAGTTTCGATCCGATATCTCTAAAGAATTTTCTCTAGATTCAAAACTATTGACAACAAAAGTTTCATCTTCAAGATTTTCTTCGTAATTTCTTGATTTTTCTAGAGTTTCATCGTTGACGTTCATTTCTAAAAAGGGTTCAAACGATAGGCGATCGCCCCCATTAGAATCTGATGTCGCCTCAAAGTTATTGGCGTTTGTTTCTTTAGATAAAGCCGGCCATTCCTGTTCTGAATTTCCTGGGCTGAAGTTATCGGCCAGATTTTCTCCGTGTAGAAAGTTTTCTTCGTCTAAACTTGATTGTTCGATCGCTCTTGACTGATTTTGGAGTTGAAGTGCTTGCTTGATGCCGTTGGTTGCATAGTTACACAGTTCAACTTCCTCGGTCAGCTCGAGGACTAACTCGTACTGTTCTCTGGCTAGTTCGTACTCTCCTAACCCATTGCAGTATATGTCGGCTTTGAGCAGCCGGACGTTAGGATCTTGAGGGAACTTTTTCACCATACTGTCGATCGTGATGGCTGCTTCTTCATACTTACCGAGTAAGTATGCTTGCTCTGCTTGTTCGTATTCTTGTGCGTAATCTGTCTCTGATGACATTTACTTTTCTCCGGGGTTTTTCGAGCGTTTTAGCTATCAATTGCCCTTATAATCAAAATTAGTTCTTGAATTTAAAGATTGTACTAAAAATTTTCCTTTATTTCTACATTGCCCAGCGTGCCGAGCGTAGAATAGCGTATTGATCTAGCAATCGCAAACTTTTATTTAATTCTTCATCTAATATCCACTCTCCTTGGACAAAAGCTGCCATGTTATCTGGGATATTATTGGGTGGCTGCAGTCGTTCTGGATCTAACCATTGCATTGCACCTAGCTTTTCAATTGCTAATCCTAATAAAGTTTCTTGGTCTTCGATCGCAATTACTGGAATCTCTTGTCTTTCGGTACTCAATATTTCTGGATCTCCCAAGAACTGGCCTAAATCTGCCACCCAAATAATTTGCCCTCGCAAATTTATTGTTCCCAGTAATAGGGGTGAAGCATTAGGGATTGGCGTAATTCTTTCGGATCCTTGATGCATTACCTCTCTGATTCCTGCTGCACTGATGGCAAATTCATCTCCTGAAGGAACGTTAAATCTTAAGTATAATTCTCCTACGGGCGTTTGCAGTCCTTCAATTTCTGGAGATATTCCTTGACCGTTTCCGGCTAATAAATCTGGATTACCCACCATAGTTTTTTTCCATTATCCATTTTTTACAAGTTTTCAGTTGCGCTAACCGCTTACAATTAAATTGTTTGATAAGTTCCCTCGACCGACTTATTTCAAGAGTAAAAATTTTTCTTTTTAGATCGCCGCTCGCTCTATTTTGATTGTCATTTAACTTTCTTGTTATCCTCTGAGCAATTGTCTGACAGTTCCAATTAGTTCTATAGGTTCAAACGGTTTGGCAATGTAAGCATCTGCCCCCTGTTTCATTCCCCAGTAGCGATCGAACTCTTCTCCTTTAGAAGAACACATTACTACAGGAACGTCTTTGGTTTTTGGATCGGTCTTGAGACGACGGCACACCTCATAACCGTTCATTTTTGGCATGACAATATCTAAAACTACTATATCAGGACTATCTTCCTCAATATGTTTTAGAGCTTCAAACCCGTCGCAAGCTACCTTGACGTTCAGTCCACTTTCTTGAAGTAGTTCCGTAATCATCTGCCTTTGTGCCAAACTATCTTCTACAACCAAAACTTTACTCATAATTTAGTACCTGACCTGTCGTTTAACATATAACAACAGTAATATAGTAAAAACCTCAAGCTTAACCTCTAATAATTAAAGTCTTTCTTGCTTTGACAATCAAGTATTGAATTTCCTTTACTCAAAGTTACCGCCCGATCTTAATCTAAGCTCAGAGAAGCCTTTATTAAATTTTAAATCGAATCAGAGTGACCCTTTAGCCGTTCTTGGTATTTGAGTTTTCCCTACTTGAGAAATAAAAATTCGAGGGCGACTGATATCTTAATTATCAAGGCTCTCAAACATTTTTCAAAAAATAAAAATTATGGCGCGACTTAACACCTCTGTTTTTTGTTCCAAGTATTTTTATTCAGTTTAATTGTAGCCGTAATTTTTGGACAGGGTGGGTCAAAAGAGTTTGCTCTTGTCTGGATTCGGAGGTTTTGAGACAATATTTGAGAAATGGGGATCGATTGTTTGAGGGAGTTGTTTTGCTTAAATTATCTACCTATTAGCTAGAAAAGACTTTATTCCTCCTGCTCGAGAATAGAGCTTGAATTATTTTTGAAAGATCGATCGCCTGTTTGAATTTACCCGCTCGAACAGGATAGGCCGATCGCCGATTCCAGACAAGACAGAGATTAAACTAGCTTTGAGTAGGTCGGTAATTGCTGTGATTGGACTAATTTTTAAACAACAAAGATTAACTCCTTTCAATGGTATATTTTTAGTAAATCAAAAATCGATCGCTAGGCGAAAGCTAAACTACTGTACGAACTAAAGCATGATTTTAGCAAGTATTTTGAAATATACTTTTGCTTTATTCTTTTGTCCGTACTTAGTAATATAAAGTTAACCTTCCTTTAGTTCGATCGAGTTAGTTCGAGTCCAGAGCGATCGAATTCCAATAATAATAACCATAAATGTAAGGCAAAAGTCAACAGATTTACTTCCAAAAAAAGCCTGAAGACTATAGCTGATGTAGCAGCCATACATCATTTAATTATGCTATAAATTAATCACCCAGGTAGTTTTTTACTAAGATTGCCCGAATTTTGATAACAGCTCGAGCCAAGCTTGTAAAATCTAGTTGAATTGCAAAGAGTTGGCGGATTATTGATTTAATTAGGCCCGGTTTAAAAAATTTCGATGGATTGGCAAAATATTTGTTAATCCTTGATTCAAAATATATACATATAACAGTGGTTAACATTTAAATAAACTTGTTTGTCGTCGAGACATAAATTTTAACTGTTCGAGCCTTCTAGCTCGCCCACCTGAGTCTTTTCCCGTCGGGGTCATAATTCGATCGGGGCCAAATCTTAAAAAGAAGTATCTATAGAGGACTAAAAAGCGTGTTGTATCTTGCAGAAGTGAAACAAACCAAAGGTTTTATGGGTATCAAAACTGAATTGAAACTCATAGCATCTCAAGACAAAGACCAAAGTTGGACGATTATGCCCAAAGACACCACAATAGTCTCTGAAGAAGCTAACACTTTCAATGATGGAGCTTTGGTGGTAGTTAATCTCAATCAAAATCAGCAAATTCAAGGATCTATCGAGTCTGGGGCTGGCAGAATTGTCAATATTTTACAAAATTTTTCTCGTTTGTTAAGTGCTTCTAAAAAGCAAGAACAAGAGATCGAGCAGTGGCAACAGTCCCTACAAATTCAGATGGAAGCTCTTTCTCAACGAGAAATGGAAATGCAGGCTAGTTTGACTCACGACTTGCAAGAACGCTTTGCAGAACTGAGATCGGTCGAAACAGTTGAAGAGCTTTTAAATAATTTTAATCAGTATTTAGAAAATTTTGAGGCACAAAAACAAGATTACGAAGAGTTACAAAAAACAGTCAACAATAGCAGTAAAGATTTAAACGCTCAGAAAGAGCAGATGCAACAAGCTAGGGCTTCGGTAGAGGAAGCTAAAATTCAATTTCGCGTGCTGCAACATCTTTTGAACACGAAACAAGAATCTCTAGAATTATTAAATTTAGAACTGCGAACCAAGGAAGAACTCAGAGAGCGCATTTCTCGTTTAGCGAAGGGGTCTGATGACGAAGAACAGCAAAAAGTAGATGTTAATGCCTTAGAAAATATGCCCCTCGGAGAACTGCAAGAAACTGTTAATAAACTGCAAAAAGAATTAGAAAAAATCGTTCGTTTTGTTAACGAACAAGAGGAAGAATTAACCATGCAGTCTCAAGCGATTCAAGAGATAGAGGACAAAATCGAATCTGCTAGCGAATACGATCGGATTAATTTAGAACAAGAATTAGCTGACGAGCAAGAAATAAAAGAAGCTTTAGATCAGACTTTAATCGGTCAACGTCGCACTCTCAGAGAAAGGCAAGAATTTCTGCGACAGCACATGCGAATTTTACAGCGTCGTCAAGGAATTGTTAGTAACGATTGGGAAGAGCGCGTGATTAACCTCAAACCAATTTTGCAACAATTAAGCAATGAATATAAAAATCTCGAACAGAAAAAAAGAAAAGTAACTAATCAAGTCGAGCAAATCTCAGGTAGTCTCAGTCAAGCTCAAAATGCTCTCAAACAACAGGAAGGACAATTAGAACAGCTCGCAAAAGACTTACAGGAAAAAGAAGTAAGCTTCCAACAAGTACAAATTTCCTTAGCTGAAATGAGGGTCAAAGTCAAGGTTTATGAAGAACTTTTACAGCCCCTCGGAGGAAGTCTTGACGAAATCAAACAAAAGTTAAGGATCATAGAAGACTTGCTCAATCCCACTTCAGAACAGCAAGAAGCATATGCTTGAGTTAGAAGCAGTATTTGCTCGATCGCATCGAGCAACAATCTTAGTTATATCAATTCGGTTTAGAGTTACTAAACTTCGGTGACTAGAGGCAACAGGGGACAGCGGCAGAAGCCCGCGCGAGGCTCACGCGCAAGGGGTGGAAGGTAGACAGCCTTCATTTACCAATAAATCTTGGTTGAAAACAATAACTTAACTATCAAGGCTGTCTACCGCTCCCGGAACGTCTGCCAAGA
>JASJCW010000242.1 GCA_030065265.1 Prochloraceae cyanobacterium | reverse complement strand
TTAATGAAATTGAAGCTAACTCTTTGCTTGCTGAAGATCTCAGTGAAGCAGAATTTGAGTCTGAAGAAGAAACTATCCTCCAAAATCTCGATTCTGCCACCCCAGAGTCCCAATTAAACGAATTATCTTTTGATTCTGCACTTAATGAAATTGAAGCTAACTCTTTGCTTGCTGAAGCAGATGATGAAACTGAAAGCAAAATATCCGAGCGAGTGATAGAAGAAAATCGTAAAAATGCGATCAAACAAGAGATTGAAGAGATGATTTCACCTTTTGGCTATATGTTTGGTCAATCTCCAGCAGAAAATGAAAATAATAGCATTGTAAACAATTTACAAGTAATCAAATCTGATTTTGAAGCAGATCTGGATCTAGATGATTTATTAGATAAAAATCAAGATGAAATTACCGACGAAATAGACAGCAATGCAAGTGAATTAAATAATGGAATTAAAGAAATCGATGAAGGAGTTAACGATCTATTTAAGGAAAATAAATAATAGCTCGTAAAAAACGAAAATTTGCTTCGTCATGGGTATTAAGTTCCATTTGGATAACCTTTATTCTTGCAGAAATTAATACCCAATTTTATTTTCTATTATATTAAGATAGCTCTAACATTTTTTGAATTGGTTTGAGTGCAGCTTTCTGAATCTGTTCTGAAATAGTTATTTCAGGTGTTCTATTTTTCATAGCTAGATATAATTTTTCTAAAGTATTAAGTCTCATATAAGGACATTCATTGCAAGCGCAATTATTAGTTGAAGGGGCTGGAATAAACTGCTTATTAGGTGTTTGCTTTTGCATTTGATGGATAATTCCTGGTTCAGTAGCAACTATAAATTCTCGAGAAGAACTTTGTTGAGAGTATTTCAATAATGCAGTAGTCGAACCAATATAATCGGCATGACGCAATACTACTTGTTCGCATTCTGGATGTGCGATTATTTCTGCTTCAGGATGGTCTATTTTTAATTCGATAATTTTCTTTTCTGAGAAAGTTTCGTGAACTATACAAGCACCTTCCCAAAGTACCAAATCTCGTCCAGTTTGCTCCATTACGTAACGACCTAAATTTTTATCTGGAGCAAATATAATTGGTGTTTCTTGAGGAATTTGTTGGACTATTTTAACGGCATTTGAACTAGTACAAATTATATCGCTCATTGCTTTAATCTCAGCAGAGCAATTAATATAAGAAATTACTATGTGATCTGGGCGATCGGCTTTAAAAGCTGCAAATTCTTTTGGAGGACAACTATCAGCTAAAGAGCAACCAGCCTCTAAATCTGGTAACAATACTAATTTATCAGGATTCAAAATTTTGGCAGTTTCGGCCATAAAATGAACCCCAGCAAATACGATAACATCGGCATTTGTAGCGGCTGCTTTTTGCGAAAGGCCTAGAGAATCGCCAATATAGTCAGCAATATCTTGAATATCAGAATCTTGATAGTAATGCGCCAAAATTACGGCGTTTAATTCCTTTTTTAGCTCTTTAATTGCAGCAAATAAGTCCGCAGGAAAATCATTTGATTGAAATTTATTTTTAGTTAAATCAGTAGCAAACACAGTTTGGTTCTATCCTTGAAAAAAATTCACAATAATTTATAGTCGATCTCACTATAATTATTATAGTAATTTTTACCAAAAATAATATATCTCAAGTATTATCTTTTGTCGATCGCAGGGTTTCCGTTTACATCAAAGAACCTGCCGCCATAAATGATTTGAGGAATGCCGAAAATAATTTTAATAACTGCAGCGATCGCACTGAGATAGCGAATAGTCTTGTTATTGCCTTCTATTTTTCTAATTTTGGGAACCAAATAAGCGGCAACAGTTTCTGGCTTTTCTGCTAGTGCATTAAAAAATTTTCTGACTTGCGGTGTTGTATCGGCCAGTAGTAAATCTGTTAAGACTAAACCCGGACTCAGTTCGTGAACGCCAATACTAGTAATTCGAGCTTTTTTTAATTCAGCAGCCAAAAAATTAGTAATCTCAGCGACACCCCTTTTCGATGCTTTGTGAACTACTGTAGATTGAGAAAATTTAGCCCCAAATGGAGAAAAACCGAGGTTAAAAATGTGATAAATTGGCTTGTCTGACTGGCTTTGCTGGCTCATGAGACGAACGGCTGCGGCGCAAAGTAACATAGAACCCAATAAGTTAGTATTGCAAGTTTCTTGAATATCTTCTGTTTCGAGATGCCAAAGAAAATCTCTTTTACTGCTCGCCCTACCTGCATTATTAATCCAGCGATCGACTCGATCCAACTTATCTTTAGCAAAACTTGCTAGTCTTTCGACATCAATAGGATCGCTAATATCACATTGCAATCCGTATATTTCTGCATCTCGTATTTCATTTTTAAGAGAAGCAATCGCTGAATCTAATCGCTCCTTATCTCTAGCACAAATTACAACGCGATCGCCCGACAGGAGAAATTCACGCGCCATTGCATAACCCAACCCCTTACTACCGCCAGTAATTACTATACCGAGGTTTTTCTCCATGACACAAAACTAATATATTAATTCTTGAGTTTGATAGTAAATACCAGCCTTTTCAAATCTATTTAAGGCTTCTTCAAGGCGCGGCAAATCGGCAATTAAGCTAACTCTAACGTATCCTTCTCCACCTTCACCAAAAGCATTGCCTGGGGTTACGACTACTCCAGTGTTTTGTAGAACTTGAAGGGCAAAATCCGTTGAATCCATGCCTACCGGACAGGGAACCCATAAATACATAGTTGCTCGAGATGGTTTCACGTTCCATCCCAGTTTGCCTAAACCCTTAACTAGAAAATCTCTTCTTTTACTGTATCTTTCTTGAACTGTTTTAACGTATTCATCGGGCATTTCTAATGCGGTTTGCGCTGCAGTTTGAATCGCACTAAAAATACCGTAATCTAAATTAGTTTTGAGAGTTCGCAAACCTTGAATAATGTCTGAATTACCGACTACAAAGCCAACTCGCCAACCCGCCATATTATATGTTTTAGATAGGGTGTGAAATTCGACTCCAATTTCTTTTGCCCCTTTAATTTCTAATAAACTAGTTGGTTGATAGCCGTCAAAAGCTAATTCGGCATAACATAAATCGTGAACTAGCATTATTTCGTAATGACGAGCAAAAGCAACTATTTCCTCAAAAAATTCTCGAGGTGCTGTAGCTGTAGTCGGATTGTTAGGATAGTTAAAGTAAAGAATTTTTGCTCTTTTGGCAACATCTTCGGGAATAGATTTCAAATCTATTATCCAATCCTGTTCTGCGTTTAATAAGATTGGGTGAATTTTACCTCCAGCAATCAGGGGGCCGCGAAAATGAGCTGGATAAGCAGGAGATGGAACTAAAACTAAGTCTCCAGGATTGATATAAGCTAAAGCTAAGTGGGTCAAACCTTCTTTTGACCCTAATAAGGGTAAGGCTTCGCTATCTGGGTTCAAATTGACGTTATAACGTCTTTGATACCAATTAGTGATTGCGTGGCGAAAATTAGCAGTACCTTCAAAGGGAGGATAGCCGTGATTTTTCGGCTCGGATAAAGCCGCGATCGCTGCTTGAATTACTTCATTCGGGGCAGATCCGTCTGGGTTTCCCATTCCTAAATCGATCAGATCTAATCCTTGTTCTCTGGCTCGGGCTTTCAATTCGTCGAGACGGGCAAATACATACGGTGGTAATTTACTCAGGCGATCGGCACGGCTTATCCAATTTGATTTCATGCTTTACTGGTTCTTGCTTTTGCTTATTAGTTCGGATTGAGCGATCCTTAACTAAATAACATTAATTATGTAATTTTTGCTGTATTTTTGGGAACTTTTTTAGCAAATTTTTATGAATTTTTTTTGACTTTTAAGGATTAGGCTCGAAGCGATCGAACGAATTTGTAAAGATTATAAATATAAATCTAAGAAGTAAATTAACTAATTCAGCCAATTTATAACATTTCAATCTTACAAAATGTAACATTAAAATTGTCAATGATAAACCAAAATTATACTAATAATATTTATGAATTTATTGGCGTATCGTCAAAGCATTTCAAACAATATTTTTTTAAAACATAAATCAAAAAGTGTAAACTTTATCACAAAGTAAACTGAAAATGGCAAAAAAGCAGAGACTGCTTAAACAAGTCTTCTGCTGTAAATAATGATTGTAATAATAAAGAAGTTTTAATTATACAATTTCGTCTTCTTGATGAGTAACGATAACGCAATCAGAAGTAGGATAAGCTACACAAGTAAGAACGAAACCAGCTTCGATTTGCTCGTCATCAAGGAAGTTTTGATCGGATTGATCGACAGAACCAGATTCTAATTTACCAGCACAACTAGAACAAGCACCAGCACGACAAGAGTAAGGTAGATCTATATCAGCTTCTTCTGCTGCATCTACGATATACATGTCATCAGCACATTCAATAACTTTTTCACCGTCGGGAGTTTTGAGAGTAATTTTATAACTAGCCATTAATTTTTTCCTTGCTATTTTTAATAGCGTTGAGATTTAACAGTAAGCTTTTAATATTTGCTTAACTATTTTCAATTCTACCCTCATAAGTCACTGATTTGATAAGAAATTTTAAATTTTATAGTTTTTAAATTCTTATCGTTGTAGAGTTTTTTATTGGCTATATCTATTGTTTTGACTGAGATCTTTATTTCTATAAAAATTCAACTCAATTTAATATCAACAAATTCTTTTATTCGTTAACACATTTAGATAAAAGGATCTTATTTTTATCTTGCTTGAATTTACATTTCATGATAGTAGGCGATCGCAGTAAATATGAGCAAAGAGTTTGTCAAAAGACTTAAATTTTGGTATTTTTTTCCCGATCATCTTAATTTATTTTTGTTGTAAATCGAAAAAACTCAAAAAGAGATAGTTAACCGCCAAATAAGCTCAAAAAATAATCCGGCTTAAATTCGAGCCAGATTAGTTTAGAGTCGCGAAAATAGGACTTGCTTAATTGAAATTTAGAGCAATTAATTAGGATCGGGTTTTGGAGTGCGATCGCTACTCGGGGGTAAGATTGGCTCTTCGATCGCAGCAGCAGGAAGATCTCCAGTCAAAGAATCCAAAAAAGCAACGATCGCTTGAACTTGAGTATCGGAGAGATCTCGGCCTAACTGATATTTTCCCATCCATTGAATAGCTTGCTCTAAATTATTCACCGCGCCATCGTGAAAGTAAGGAGCAGTCATCGCAACATTTCTTAGAGAAGGAACTTTAAAAACCATGCGATCGCTTTCTTGTCCGGTAACTTCAAATCGACCTTGGTCTTTTTGCGTCGGCCAAGCTGAAACCAAACCAGCTTTTTGATACATACTACCGCCAATATAAGTACCATTATGGCAAGCAGTGCAACCAGACTCGCTAAATATTTTTAAACCTTCTTTTTGTTGTGATGTTAAAGCCGAACTATTTCCAGCCAAATATCGATCGAAAGGTGCGGGTGTAACTAAGCCTTCTTCAAAAGCACCGATCGCTGCACCGATATTTTCGTATTTTACTGGTTCGTCTTGATCGGGAAAAGCGCGATCGAAAGCTGCAACATATTCTGGCATTGAATTTAAAACAGCTAAAACCGTTTCCTCAGAAGGCATCGCCATCTCGATCGGATTTAAAATTGGGCCTAGTGCTTGTTCTTCAACATTCTGAGCGCGACCGTCCCAAAATTGAGCGATATGTGCTGCTGCATTATAAACGCTAGGGGAATTTCTCACCCCCAACTGAGCCTTATGGCCCGGAGAAGTAGTTTTATTATCTACTCCATAGTTATCGAGGAGATGACAACTATTACAAGAGATATCTGCATTTTTACTGAGTCGCTTCTCGTAATATAATTGTTTACCTAAATCGATCTTAGCTTGACTAGGTTGTTCTCCAGTTGGATACATATTTTCAGGTAGAGGAGAGCCAAAAATACTTACATCGATCGCTTCTGCGGCCAAACTTGAATTAGAGAAGCCAAGAAAAGGTAAGATGAGAAAAATCCCCAGAACATAAGCAATAAAAGTTTTTTTGCTAAATTTCATGTTCTCACTTAGTTGAGTGTCGGTATTTATCGATCGCAATTTACCCACCGATCTATTTATGATTAATCCGCGAGAAATTTACGACCTGCTGTTAGATTACGCTACTACGGATACCCAAATCAAAGAGTTAACAATCGGAATAACTTGGACTCTTTGTCAAGCTGAAGCGATGGGATTGTGCATGAGTCCTGGTTTTGCAACGCGTACTTTACCTTGGTCGGGAACTTTAGTCAATCGACCGATTCGAGAAATTGCAACTTGGGTGCGATCGTGGGATAGTTATCAATCGACCGTAGGTATGGCAGTTATTAATTCGGCAATTAATCAGCGATCGCATTTAGCAGCAAAAGCCACACCCCTATCACCTTCAAGTAATTTAGCAGTTTTCGAGCATTTTCTCCCCCAGATCGAAGGGAAAAAAATAGCAGTTATCGGCCGCTATCCGGGACTTTCTCGCTACGCTGACAAAATGGATCTCAATGTGATTGAATTGCAACCGACACCAGAAGACTATCCAGCACCAGCATCTGAATATATTTTGCCAGAAGCGGAATGGGTTTTTCTGACCGGCACTTCGATCGCCAACAAAACTTTTCCTCGTTTAATCGAATTAGCTCGAAATGCCAAATTGATTCTGATGGGGCCGACAGCACCTTGGTTACCAGAATTAAAAGATTTTGGTATTGACTATTTAGCTGGAGTAACAGTCACTGATGAAAAAGCTCTCAAGGAGACAGTTTCTGAAGGAGGTGGAGTGAGAATCTTTCAAACTGGAGTTGAATATCGAATTATCGAATTTTAGATAGATCTGCTTTGATAAGTAGTCGGACATAAATAAACCGCACTGTATTAAGAACTGTAAAATTGCTGAATCCCTTACTGTTCCCTGTTCCCTGTTCCCTCTTTTCTGCGATCGATTATAGTTTTGTCCGACTACTTATATGTAAATAAAGCATAGTTATCATTCCTTAAAAGCATTAGCATTAAACTAAAATTAAAGAAAACAACTTAATATTGATAAATAAAAAGCCTCATTCAATTTTTAGTTGTTCGATTTAAATTAGGAAGTTTCGCTAATCACAATGCAATTGTCAGTTAATCGATCCATCGGAGTGTTAACTCTAGATAAAATAATCGATCGCAATCCGGTAACAGTTTCAGGAAATGTATTAGTAACAGATGCTATTGCTTTAATGTCCGGGATATCAGAGCCAAATGCTGTTTCGACAAACAAAAACGATCCTTCTGCTGCTTGTTGCTGTGCTGAATTTGGCAAAAAAAGTAGCTATGTCATTATCACAGAAAACACTAAAATAGTCGGTATTTTTACAGAAAAGGATGTTGTTAAACTAATTGCTTCGGGAAAAGATTTCTCTAATCACAAGATCGCTGAAGTAATGTCAAAGAATATCGTTACCCTGCAACAATACCAGGAGCGAGACGTTTCGATCGCTCTCAAATTAATGCACGAATACAATATACGTCACCTTCCTGTTGTAGTCAGTGACGGTCAATTAATCGGTATCGTAACTTATGACAATATTCGCTCTCAAATAACCCCGGGTTGTTTGTTAAAAATGCGGAAAGTATCGGATATAGTCGAAACTCAAGTATTGCAGTCAGAGGGTAATGTTTCTCTCGTCGATCTAGCTATATTAATGAGGGAACATCAAGATACTTGTACGGTAATAATTGAAAAAAAACAAGTAGGGGATGAAAATTCTTTTTTGAACGTTCCGATCGGCATTGTTACTGCAAGAGATTTAGTTAAATTTCAAGCCAAAAAATTAGACTTAGTCAAGACAAAAGCAAAAGATGTCATGAGTCAACCTTTATTTCCAGTCAATTTAAAGGATTCTTTGTGGCAAACTCATCAATTTATGTTGTCTAAAAAAGTCCGCCGACTGGTAGTATTAGGAAAAAATGGCGAGTTAGCTGGAATCATTAACCAAAGTAGTATTTTGCAAGTTTTCGATCCGGTAGAAATGTCTCGACTGATAACTGTTTTACAACATCAAGTTACAATGCGTTCTCGAGAATTAGAGCAAACCAATCATCAAATTGAAGAAGCTAATAAAAAATTACAAAAAATTGCTAGAAAAAGACAAAGAGATCTCGAGCGATCGCAAGATTTAGAAGCTATTATTAACAGTATTTCTTTAAAATTCGATCGAATTCACACCTCAATTCTCGAAACTGTGACCAAACTCGAATCAGAATTGACCGACTCAGATCCAGAAACTAAGCAATTATTAGAAAATTTAGAATCTAATTCAAAACGAGGGCTTAAACTAATACGAGATATTTCTGCTTACAGTAACGATCTCTCCGCTTGACAATAAAATATTCATCGTTTGCGATCGCTTAACTAAAGTAAAGATTTAACCAGCGATCGAATTCTTCAGTAAAACGATCTTCAATAATTGCTTGTCTGATTTTTCGAGTAAAGCCAATTAGTTCGGCAATATTATGCAGTGAAAGTAAAATATAACCGAGCATTTCTTTAGATTTAATTAAATGATTGAGATAAGCGCGGCTAAAATTTTGACAAGTATAACAATCGCAATCAGGATCTAAAGGTAATTTATCTTCCTTAAAACGAGCATTTTTGAGATTTAATCGCTCTCCTGCTACCATTGCAGTACCGTGTCTTCCCAAACGGGTTGGAATTACGCAATCAAATAAATCGACTCCCGAGGCGATCGCCACGGCCATTTCGCGATAAGTACCCACTCCCATTAAATAACGAGGTTTATTAGCTGGTAATAAAGGTGCAGTCGATCGCACAATTTCATTAATTAATTTTGGATCTTCCCCGACGCTTACCCCTCCGATCGCATAGCCAGGTAAGTCTAACTCTATCAGCGATCGCGCCGCAGTCGATCGCAACTCTGGATATATTCCCCCTTGAACGATACCAAATAAAGCTTGATCTTGAGGTCTTTGATGGGCTTCAATACATCTAACAAGCCAGCGATAAGTTCTTTCTGTAGCCAGGGTAACTTCTTCTTTAGTAGCATTAGCGGGGGGACATTCATCAAATGCCATAATTACATCAGCACCGAGAGCATTTTGAATCTGAATTGATTTTTCTGGAGTAATTTCAATAATATCCCCATCTCGAGGCGAGCGAAAAGTAACCCCGCGATCGCTAATTTGACGCAATTCGCTGAGACTGAAGACTTGAAAGCCACCGGAATCTGTTAAAATCGGCCCGTCCCATGCCATAAACTTGTGGAGACCGCCCAAATCAGATACTATTTTTTCTCCTGGCTGTAAGTGAAGGTGATAGGTATTAGCCAAAATCATCTGCGATCGCGCTTCTTTTAATTGTTTGGGAGTAATACCTTTGACTGTTCCTAAAGTCCCTACTGGCATAAATTTAGGAGTTTCGACAATTCCGTGAGGGGTATGAAATACTCCCGCTCGAGCTTTCGTTTTACTGCAAGATGCTTGGCTGACAAATGAAAATACCACTTAAAATAATTGCCAAAAAATATAATTAACAAACAATTGATTATATCAGAGAAAATAAAGCATCAGGAGACAAAATATATAATTGGTTCTACCAATTAAAAATAAATTGACTAGTTTTCAACTTAAAACCTATTACCTTCTACCTATTGCCTCTTGCCTATTCCCTGTTGCCTGTTGCCTATTAACTATTGCCTATTGGCTCTTGCCTTACTCCGAAGCAGCTTTAATAAATTCCCATCATTTCCCGGCCAATTTCAGTAAATAATAAAATAAGAACTATTGACCAGAGTATGACTTTCCAATAACGGGAGACGCGATTTATATTTCTCATCCCGAAGAGTTTTTTACTTTTTTTCTTTTTTGTTTTTACCAACATTAACATTAGATTTTTCATGTTTTTCGCCTCTAACTACTAAGTTCTAGATTCTGTTATTAAAATTGTACTCGCCCATTCTCCTTTTTCGTTGTAACATCTTTTCAGTCTTTGCATCGAGTTTTTCGCAAACAACCAACCCGCTTCAAATTCAAAAGCTCGACCCAATTTAATCGGGTTTGGAAAACTAGCCCAAGCACCATCTTGAAGTAATAAGATTTGTTCGCTTGCAAAATCTATTATTGAACCTAAAATATTACCTGTTTTAATATCTTTTTTTTCGTCAATAATTGTAGTTTTAATTATTTTATTTTCAGTTCGTTCTAATTGAGTTTTAATCTCGTAACTATTAACATTTAATCTTCGATCTATTGCGATCGCATTTCCTTGCCAAGTTCCTAATAAAT
>JASJCW010000241.1 GCA_030065265.1 Prochloraceae cyanobacterium | reverse complement strand
AAGGGTAGCTTTTATCGGACAATATAGCGCGGGTAAATCGACAATTATTTCAGCACTAACTGGAAGAAGAGATATTAAAATTGATGCTGATATTGCCACTGATCGCACTAGTAATTACGATTGGAATAATATCAAAATCATTGATACTCCTGGAATTTTTACCGACAGAAAAGACCACGATAAAATAACTTATGAAGCGATCGATAAAGCAGATTTGCTAGTTTTTTGCTTGACTTATATGTTATTTGACTCGTTAACAGTTGAGAATTTTAAAAAGCTAGCCTATGAAAGAGGTTATCGCTGGAAAATGATGCTAGTTATTAATAAAATGTCCGACGAAGCTGGAGAAGAAGCGGAAAAAATAGCTAATTATCGCGAAAGTCTTACAGAAGCATTAAAACCCTATTCCCTTGATGAATTTCCTGTTAGTTTTATCGATGCAAAAGATTATTGCGATGGGGTTGATGATGAAGATGATTTTCTTTTAGAAATTAGTCGCTTCGATACTTTTATCGATGAATTAAATAACTTTGTGAAACGTCGCGGAAGTTTAGCCCGTTTCGATACTCCAGTGAGAATAGCATTGAGTTGTGTGGAAGAATCGCAAATTCATTTTATTCGCAACTCTGAAGAAGATGAAGCCTTTTTTGAAATTCTCAATCAGTTATCTCGGAGAGTAAGAAAAGAGCGCGATCGCCTCGAAACTAAAATTAAAGCTGTCGCTTTAAAATTGTCCTCAGAAATATCCCGAGAAGGGGTAAATCTTGCTCACGATGTAGGTGAAGTAAAAACCGAAGCAGAATGGAATCAAAGAATAGAAAAAGTAAATCAAAATTGCGATAAACATTATCAAAAAGCCGAACAAGAAATACAACCCATTTTTGATTCTGCTATAGAAGATATTAACCAAGAGATAAAAGGAATATTAGAAGGCGATTTTTGTCAAGCTTTTTTTGCTTATGTCAAGAAAAATCAAGATGCGAATACTAAAAATGCAGGAGATGGCTTTAATGCTGAAAAATTTAGAAATAAAGTTAAATTTCTTGGCAATATTGGCGAACAAGTAGGAAAAAAAGTTATGGGTTCAGCAACAAGAGAGTTTTTAAAAACTGGATCGAAAACTGGCTTTGTTCGTTCCATCGATGTAGTTGGTAGCGGTTTGCATCGAACTGTTTTAGAGGTAGGACAAAGTATTGGATTTAAATTCAAACCTTGGCAAGCAGTTCGTTTGTCAAAAAATATTGCTAATGCGGCTAAATTCATCGGGCCTGCTGTAGCTTTTGCAGGATTAGCTGCTGATGGGATGGAAATGAAAAAAGAACGCGATCGCGAGAGAGAAATGGCCGCTATTCGTAACAATATTACCAGCCAGTTTCAATCTATTGCCAAAGATTTAGAAAATCAATTGGAAATACAACGCTATGAATTTGAAGATCGCTTATATGGAGATATAGAAAAAGCAATTTCAGAAAATCGCCAACAACAAGAAAATGCGATCGCAAGTAAAGATGTTTCGATGCAAGAAATAGCAGCTATTCGCAAGGAATTGGAATCGATCCTCGCTTTAATCTCCCCGCAAAATTAGATCGAAAATTAGCTAGATATAAAGATAGGTTTAAGGCCTATCTTTTTTTATTGATTTTATGTTTATTTTATAAAGCGATTCGTCTTTAACATAATTTTCATTAATTGTCAATTTTCCTGTCTTTGCTCCAGGAGCTTAACTTTGCTTGACTTTTTCTTTCCAGTTTCTTTACAAATACCTTTTAAATTAGATAGTTAAAAGAAAAATTCAATTAAACAGTTTCATTTTGAGTGATTCAATTTTGAATTAAAGCAAGCCAGTCCACTAAGTATTTATGCTTGGAGTTTAAAGATCGTGATAATACTAAACAAAAGAAGTCTTTCTTCTTGCCCACATAAATCCCAAATCAACCAACCACCAATACTTGAATCCCATAAACAAGTCAAAAAATTGTTTAAATTCCAGAAGTACAAACAAATTATTTTCAATTGCGAAAGATTACTTAGATCGCATCCAGAAAATGCTTTAATCTATTATTATCTAGGGTTAGCACATCTAAGCTTAAGAGAATACACCACAGCGATCGCAAACTGGACAAAAGCAATTAAACTAAATTCACAATACGATCTAGCTTACAATCAGCGCGGTCAAACCTATGCTATTTTAGGAAAATACTTTTTTGCTTTCTCAGATCTTACTGCAGCAATTAAAATTAATCCTAAATGCTCTGAAGCATACTTCTATCGAGCATTATTGCATCATTCACAAAAAAACTACGAACTAGCTTACGCAGATTACGAAAACGCTATCTTTTTAGATCCCTACAACAAGATAGCTCGTTCAAATAAATCGATAGTCAATCGGATTCTGACACAACAGGCTCTGAGCTAAATAATATCACCCACCTTGTTGCCCTTCTGACTGATAGAAAAGTAATTTTGTGAATTTTGAAGGGCTACAACCATTTAAAAGTTTATACCCAGTTTTCTAATTTTAATTCGGGAATTCGCGTAAATTCTTTAATATTATTACTTACTAAAATTAAGTCATTAGCGATCGCTGCAGCAGCAATTAACATATCCATTGCACCTATTGGCGTTCCAGCTTTTTCTAAATTGGCTCTAATTTCACCATAAATATTAGCAGCAGCGCGATCGAACTCAACAATCTCTAATGGCAACAAAAATTGTTCTAATGCTTCTTTATTCTTAGTCGGACGGGCACTTTTGTGAACTCCATATTGTAACTCTGCTACTGTAATCGTAGAAATTCCAATATCTCCTACCTTATAGTTATTGAATTTTGACAAAACTGTTGGTGGTTTTTGCTTAATTATATAAATACATATGTTCGTATCGAGGAGCAGTTTTATCAATCGAAACTCTCTCTTTTTTCAAGCTGTGGTTGATTTCTATCGATCGAGAAATCATCATCAAATAGATCGAGGCTATCAATTAAAATATCCCAAGAATTGGCGATCGGAAATAATATCACCGCATTACCTACTCGCTTGATAAATACTTCGTTACCAGAAAATCGGAATTCTTTGGGTAATCTAACAGCTTGGGATTGACCGTTTTGAAATAGTTTTGCTGTTTTCACTATTTAGATCTTGTTAGTATATACTTCTAGTATATATCAAATCAAATTTTGCCGTAGAATTAAAGCCTAAATTATCCCCTCATACTTATTTAACTTTGTCAAGTTTGAAGGTTACAGTCATGATAAACTTGTAAACAAATTTTAGAAAATACCCGTTGACAAGTTTCGATCTATTAAATTCAATCAGCAAGAACAAATTAGATATATGGCCATGGAAATCTGGAAACAGCCAGAGATCGCGAACTGGAGTCAACTACTCTTAGATAGTTACTACCGATTTTTCGATCGCCAACTTGTAGAACGCGAAGGCGATTTAGAAACACAAGCTAAAGCTCTGTTTTTGTCTAATTTCGTGGTTGTCTCTCATGGAAGAGAAGAAAATCCGATTCTTAATTATGGCAACCAAGTAGCTCTAAACCTTTGGGAAATGGATTGGCATGATTTTACGCGGACACCTTCTCGCCAAACTGCCGAACCTGTGGCACAAGAAGAACGCCAAGAAATGTTAGCTCGAGCAGCCAACCAGGGATTTATTACCAATTATCAGGGAGTACGGATTTCTAGCACCGGTAAGCGTTTTTTAATTAAAGAAGGAACTATCTGGAATTTAAGACAACCGGATGGCTCTATTTGCGGTCAAGCTGCGACTTTTTCCAATTGGGTATTTTTGGACGATCGGCTGACAACTAAATCAGGAAATTAAGTATAAGCAGGTTGTTTGAAAGAATTTGCTAGATGTCTGCGGCCTAATTCTATATGTTCTGGCGCGCTGACCCAATCGGGATGACCGGTCATTAATAAACTTTCGATACTTTCGCGATCGAACAAATGCCAAACTTCTGCCCCAGCTACTTTACCCTCGATCGCGTAGCAATTGGAACTGACACAATGAAGGATGAAGCTTCCAGAAATACGCTTGATTTCCATCTTTTCTTGAGGTTTTAAGTTGCGAAAACCGAGTATATTCTCTTTCAACTCTTCAAAAGAAGATACGTATAAACCTGGAATTGCTACTCTTAACTTGCGATCGCCGTTAATAAACAACCAATAATGACGAGACGGATCGATTCCTTCTAACCAAACGGATTCGTCATCGAGAATATAGCGGGGAGCAACAATAAAAGTCTGTGTCATCGTTTAACCTATTAAAAGATCGATAGTTATATTGTTTAAAAAGTGCTAATCTTAAAAAAAGTATCCTAGCTCTTCCCTTTTCTAATTGATAAACTCAGATACATTCAAGCTAACTTTACAAAAGTTAGGATTAATTGTAATGACAGAGGTTTTTTTGTTAACTAATGTAAATATTGCCAGTTTTTTACTTAATATTTCTTTACAAAAGTAGAACCTGTAGAAAATTTTTCCGAAGGCGGTCGAGCGATTTGGGTGCGTCTCAACTGTTAAAATTTTTGTAGAATTCGACGATCGAAAATTATTAACTGGTTTTTTGCAAACCAATTAAAACCCCCATAAATAAAATCATAATGGCATTAATTCTCACATTTTTAGGCAAAGGCGGTACTGGTCGCACTACAATAGCGATCGCCGCAGCTAAAAAATTTGCCAGTCTCGGATCGAAAGTCCTTTTAGCCTCAAAAGACTCTAGCCCTGCTTTAGGAGTATTATTAGGAAATAACCCGGGTAGCGATCCGACAGAAATTGCAGCTAATTTGAGCGCAGTGCAATTAAACAGCACAACTTTTTTAGAAAAAGGCTGGGAACAAGTCAAAGATCTCGAAGCGGAATATTTGCGATCGCCCCTGCTCAAAAATGTTTACGGACAAGAATTGGGCATTTTACCGGGAATGGATGCGGCTGTTGCTCTTAATGCTATTCGCGAATACGACAAAAGTAATAAATACGACGTAATTATTTACGATGGCTCGGGAGATTTAGCTACTTTAAGAATGCTGGGAGTACCGGAAGTGATGAGTTGGTATATCCGTCGTTTCCGTCAAGTATTTCTCGAATCAGATTTAGGTAAAGCCATCTCGCCTTTCGTTCAACCCTTCACCAGTGCTATTTTAAACATTTCCATCAGTCCCGACGATATTACCGATAACGAAGCAACCAAAAGAAGTCGAGAAATATTAGATGAAGGTAAAGCAGCTATAGCCAACCCGAAAAGATTTGCCGCTTTTTTAGTAACTACTGAAGACCCTGCTGCGATCGCCACGGCTAAATATCTTTGGGCTAGCGCGCAACAGGTTAACGTCACCGTCGGGGGTGTAATTCTCAATCAAAGCGAACTCAACGAAGATATTAACCAAGATTTTTCACCTTTAGAAGTAACTTCCGTACCCGTTCGAGTTGGTGATGACTGGCAACCCCTCTTAGATGCTTTGCCCAATTTCCGCAGTGCGAGTCAAGCTCCTCAACCCATAAATATAGACATTCCAGGCCGTCAAGTTAAAGTATTCTTACCAAAACTTGACAAAAAACAAGTCAAACTGACTCAATACGGCACCGAAATCACTATCGAAGCAGGAGACCAACGACGTAATATAATCTTACCTCCGCCATTGGAAGGCAGATCTGTAAAAGGGGCAAAATTCCAAGAAGGATACTTAATTATTTCTTTGTAAAACTATGTCTACTAGCAACAAGGCAGAAAATACAGAAAACGCAGGTTCTAAAACCAGACAACTCTTAGGCATGAAAGGGGCTGCACCTGGAGAAACTTCGATTTGGAAGATCAGACTGCAATTAATGAAACCGATTACCTGGATACCTTTAATCTGGGGTGTGGTTTGCGGTGCAGCTTCTTCTGGGGGTTATACTTGGTCGATCGAAGATGTTTTGACAGCAGCAGCTTGTATGTTATTGTCCGGGCCGTTAATGGCAGGATACACTCAGACTATTAACGATTACTACGATCGCGAAATCGATGCAATTAACGAGCCTTATCGTCCGATTCCTTCGGGTGCTATTTCCGTTCCCCAAGTTAAAGCTCAGATTCTGATCTTACTCTTTTCTGGCTTAGGTCTGGCTTATTTTCTCGACTTTCAAACCGGCCACGAGTTTCCTACTATTACTGCGATCGCCCTTTTAGGAGGCTTTTTAGCTTATATCTACTCTGCACCACCATTAAAGTTAAAACAAAATGGTTGGATCGGCAATTATGCCCTCGGATCTAGCTATATTGCTATTCCTTGGTGGGCCGGTCATGCTTTGTTTGGCGAATTAAATTGGAAAATTGTCGTTTTAACTCTAATTTATAGTATGGCAGGATTGGGAATTGCCATAGTTAACGATTTTAAAAGCGTTGAAGGGGATGAAGCTTTAGGTTTAAAATCGTTACCAGTTATGTTTGGCGTGACTAAAGCTGCTTGGATCTGCGTAATCATGATAGACGTTTTTCAAGCCGGAATAGCTGGTTATTTGATTGCGATCGACCAAAAACTTTACGCCACTATTTTACTGTTGTTAGTAATCCCCCAAATCACTTTTCAGGATATGTATTTTTTACGAGATCCTCTAAAGAACGATGTAAAATATCAAGCCAGCGCGCAACCTTTTTTAGTTTTAGGTATGTTAGTAACTGGTTTGGCTTTGGGTCACAGTGTTATTTAATTACAAATAACTAAAATTTTAAACTTAGATTTAGGCCACTCAAATTAACTTGAGCGGTTTTTTTATTGAATTTAGAACAGTCAGAGTTATAGCAGTCGAAGTAAAGGTTATGACAATTTTATCTGTCCCCGAGATAGAAGAAAAAAAGCGGATGCGCTGCCGCCGAGGTCTCCTCGGCATTAAAGCGCACCAAGAAAGGGGTCTTCGGTGATTAGTGTTAGTCAAGCAGAATTAATAAATTTAAATTAAGACCCCTTGATTTTTACATTCATTGTAAACCTACTACCTACTAACTACTAACTATTCTCTGCTTTGACAATTAGTGTCCTAATCTATAGTTCAGTTGCTATAAAAAGTAACAGGGCGATCGATAACATAAAAAACCAAGCTTACCGACATTGGTGCAATAATTTCAACTTCTTTAGTTCCCCAAGGTTGAATTTTAATCTCAGTATTAGAATCGATCGCAAATCGGGCTAAACATTCTTGATAGAATTGCTCGATATCGTCTACCATGATCCTAACGTTGATTGGTTGACCGAGCTGTTGGTAATTTTCGTGACATAGATAAAATATGACCACTTTTTGAATTCAAAATTCAAAATGCAAAATTCAAAATTACTAATTTCGAGCAGAATTGGAGAATTGTTACAAGGATGCAAGCCCCTTCTTTTAAGAAGTAAAGAAATAAAAACGTGCTTCGCACATCCTTATTTCAAGCCCCAATATCAGGGAGGGGATAATTTTGCGGATGCGCCGCCGTCAAGGTCTCCTCGACATTGAGGCGCACCAAGCAGAATTTTGAATTGATAATTTTGAATTGTATTGACGCAGTCTCTTTGTACCACTGCCATTCGGGGCGGCTCTTTTTCTTGACGAGTCAGTTTAAATCCTAATTTTTCGTAAAAAGACACTGTTTTTAAAACATCTTTTCCTGCTGGAAGTAAAATACTTATCTGAGTAAAACGGGTTAAACTATCCATAGCTTGTATAGCAAAATTGAATTTTAATTTGTTAATTTTAAATCCCTAGACTTCGCTCCTTAATTAAGACTTTTTGGCTTTGCGATCGCTTTTGGTAAATTAAAAATCTCCTCTCTTCCGAACGGACGGCAATAAATTTAAATTTTAAAGAGATAAATGCTATTTTTTTATTCATTTTTGGGAATAATCTAAATGGTCACTAATTAAATTTTGTGGCTAATTTTGTCTTATTTATGCACGGAGTTATTAAATACTTTTTGCAAAGTTTTCAAAAATCATATAAGTAAATAAGAAATTTCATCGAGGCTGTTATGGTAACTATGTATGAGTCTAAAACAAAAATCGATCCCCGTATCCGTAATAATAAGGGAAAAATTAAAGATTTTAAGCTCAAAAATTTAATAGAAAATTTACAATCGGCTTTCGCAAGTAAAAATATTCAAGTAGAAGTAAATTCGCGAAATAATATTTTAGAGATTTATTTGCAAGGAAATATCAAACCAAACCAAAAAGATGCTCTGCAAACAATCCAGAAGCAATTGTTCCCCCTCAATACATCCCATCATTTTGTTAAAATTTATGGAACTAATTTAAATATTAAATCCCAGCGATGGGTTAAAGAAATAAATTTAAAAAACTGTTGTCCTCAATGCAGCAAAAAAGTCACTTATATCTTTCGCAGCAAGCAAGTCAATTTAAAATTATGCACTTCTTGCAAATGGCCTTTAAATAATGCTTTCAGTCATGCCGAAAATTTAGCTAACAAAGTTTTTAAGTCGTATAGAATACAAGAAAAAAATTTTATTAGCTGGTATTTAAATATATTTAAAAAGCCTCAGAAAAATACTAAAGAAATTGCTTTAATAGTTTTCATTCCTTTAATGGCTTTATTACTTGCATTTGGCATTAGTTGGAAACTCAATTATCAACCTAATTATGCTGTAAATTACGATTCCCAAGCACCATCTCAATATTTTTTATATCAAGAAATCGAAACAAGTGGCGCACCGCGTAGCGGATCTCTTCGAGATCGCCCCACCCTATTATGGAAAAGACAAGAAGGGGTATGCTTGTATATCAGTCATTATTCTGGATCGGATCGGGAGAACTTTGCTAATCGCATCAAAACAGAATATTCAGCAAAATGCGTTAGTTACTTGGATTAGACTATTTTAGAGATCGATCTCGAACAAGACTCAAAAAGAGATTTGAGATTGGCTCGATCGCAATAGGGTTAACTTAATTGCCTTTCCTGTCTTTTCGTTTCAGCATTTTTTATAATATATTCCTGCGATCGAAAACAATTATCTCAATTTCATCCCATTGCTCGCACTGCGATCGTGCCAAAATTTTCCTGATAAGAAGTTAAAATAAGTAAATCTGCATCTCTCAATAACTCTAATTCCAAATCTCTCCTAACAAAATCCGCAACTGTGGTATTTTCGCTCGGGAGAGAATTTCTTATCTTGACTCAAATTCTATGTCGACAATTATAAACTCGAAGATTATCTTCAAAATCGATAAAACTTAAATTTTATCTTGTTGATAATTTTTTTTCAAGAGGAGAAACTATTAATTTAAATTTCGTTTTAAAATTATTATGCATATCAACGAAATCAAAGAAAAATTAAACTTAGACTGCTGTATGTATTGCAAAAGTCCTGTTTTCGGTCGATACCTCGATCGCATATTTTTTTTAAGTAGGAAAAAGCGATCGCGCTTGATTTAATTATTATTTTTAAATTACGATTTTAATCAGATCGCAGCTTGGCAAATTTTTCTCAAACTATTTCATCGAGCTGGTATTTGCGATCTATTGCTTATTTGGCAATAAAACGGTTTTGTTTGAGTTTTTCTAAATAATAAGACTCCAAATATTCTTGGTAATTGTTGAGAACTTCTTGCATTGAAGAAACTAAAGTTCTTTGCAGTATTTCTGCTTCAGTGCGATCTGATAAGTTTTTAAATTGGGGATTGGTTTCTAGCAATCTCTGATACAGACTTTGACTTAATTTTTCCAAAGAAGTTTGCATCGATTGACTATTTTTCTTTAATTGAGATGATTGTGAAGACATTCTTATCTTGCTCCTGATGTTGTACTAAAAAAAGAATAATTATAGCTTAAAAAAAATGAAATTTTATAAAATAAATAAGCTAATTATATTAATTATTGATTGGTTTTTATCTAGTTAAATTTAATTTTTCTCCCAAACGATAACAACCGTAATTTTACGGGATTTTTTTCTTAAAAAAGCAACTTCTTCCAGTATTTACACGGCAATCTTTGTAGCTTAATAGAGATTAAATAGTTCAACTTTATACTTTGTGAAAGATGCATTTGAAAATAAAAGTTAACATCCTCCCCAAGACATACCAGCGAGACAGATAAAACATCAAGAAGGATTGAAGTATGTTGACTCATTCTCAGAGTCTATCTTGAGAAATCATCGCTTGTAGCCCTTATTGAGCCAGTTGGTTTGTCCTTGTTCGATCGCAATTTGGCGATTGTTTTGACCGTACTCTTGCAAAAAGTATGTATAATTACATAAAATTGCTTTAATAAAAATAAATAAATATTAATATAAGACA
>JASJCW010000240.1 GCA_030065265.1 Prochloraceae cyanobacterium | reverse complement strand
CGATTTAATAAACACCCTGGTGATAGTAAATCTCGATTTAACGATGGCAAGTGAGCGTTGCATCTAGGACATATTTCTGTATTTAAAGATAGATCGTTTTTACCGCAACTCAAACAGTACATAAGATCGATTGAAATATTATCAATAATTTCTATACTGGCCCGACAGGAGTTTAATTCCTGACATATTAAATGATAACTCCAGTCAAACTAAATGGGCGCGTTTCAGTTATTTTTACTTTTACTGTTTGAGCTTTTAATTGTTCGATATTGCCGCTAAAAAATGTGAGATGATTGCCCCTAGTTCTGCCCATAACTTGAGCGGGATTTTTCGGATTGAGATCTTCGACGAGTATTTCTTGAATTGTATTTAAATAACGCTGCGATCGCTCTGCTGCTTTTTGCGAGACTAAATGATTCAACCTTTGCAGGCGATCGCTTTTTACCGATTCTTCAATTTGATTGTCCCATAATGCGGCAGGAGTGCCGGGACGAGGGGAGTAAGCTGCGGTATTGAGGCGATCGAAACCAATATCTTCAACTAACTTTAAAGTATTCTCAAATTGCGCTTCTGTCTCTCCAGGAAAGCCAACAATCGCATCGGCACTAATCGAAGCATCCGGCATATATTTCCTAATTTTATCGATTATCTGGCGATATTTTTGGTGGGTGTAACCTCGAGACATTGCTTTAAGAATATCGTTATCTCCCGACTGAAAAGGAATGTGGAAATGCTCGCAAACTGTCGGCAACTCGTAGCAAGCTTTAATCAATCTTTCGGTAAAATAACGGGGGTGGGAAGTTGCAAAGCGAATTCTTTCGATCCCTGGAACGTCAGATACATAATATAGTAAATCTGTCAAGGTATGTTTGTGTCTGCCGCTGGGGGTACTTCCTGGCAGATCGCGACCGTAAGCATCTATATTTTGACCGAGGAGGGTAACTTCTTTATAGCCTTGTTGGCCCAATTCAGTCATTTCTGCTTTAATAGCTTCAGGAGTGCGGGACTGTTCGATGCCGCGGACGTTAGGAACGACACAATAAGTACAGCGTTCGTTGCAACCATAAATTATATTGACCCAAGCTGCGATCGCGCTATCGCGACGGGGTTTAGTAATATCTTCTTCAATATAAACCGAGTCGGTAGCGACGACTTGAGAGCCGTTAAATACTTGTTCTAAGAGATCTCCTAGACGGTTAGCGTGTTGGGGCCCCATGATTAAATCTAATTCGGGTACGCGACGCAATAACTGCTCCCCTTCTTGCTGAGCAACACAACCAGCAACAATTAAGGTTAGATCGGGTTGAGACTGTTTCCGTTTTGCCTGTTTGCCAATGTAAGAATATACTTTTTGTTCGGCATTATCTCGAATCGTACAAGTATTGTAAAGGATCAAATCGGCCGATTCTGGATCTTCTGACCACTTCATCCCCATATCTTCTAAAATACCGGCCATTCGCTCGGAGTCGGCTTTATTCATTTGGCAGCCAAAGGTGGTAATGTGATAATGGCGTGAAGTGTTCATGATCCCTTAGTATATCTATTTATGAATATATCTCAGTCTTTTATTATAGTTTTTTGGCACTAAATTTGTCGGCAGAAGTGCGATCGAGAGCAATTTGTAAAACCTCCTCAGCGCAACCCCAAGCAAGAGTAAATCCAGCTCCACCATGTCCGTAATTATGAATCACCATCAAATTAGCAGAAATAGGTTCTAATTCTAATCGAACTTCTTTACGTCCTGGTCGCAATCCAACAATGCGATCGACGATCTCAATATCTTTAAGTTTAGGTTCTAACTTTTGACATCTATTTAATATAGAATTGGCAGTATCCTCGTTGACTGTTAAACTCCAATTATTGTCCTCTGCAGTACCGCCGAGAATGCAATCGTGAGTGCGCGGGACGATATAAGTGGGAACTGAAGCACTAGTTTGGTCGATAAAACTACGATTGAGATTTTTCCCTCGAACTTGAATTATTTGTCCGCGAATCGGATAAAGATCGGAATCCGATGCAATTTCTTTCGCCCCTAAACCAGCGCAATTAATAATTAAATTAGATTCAGATTCTAATTGGAAAAAGGAAGAAATCGTTCTCGATTCGATCGCACCCCCTAAAAGTTTAAACCGTTCGAGTAAATAGTTCATATAAATTTGAGTATCGATCGCCGGAACTAAGATCGCATAACCAGACCGATAACCAGGAGGAATTTCTGCTTTCAAAGCATAGCGAAAATTAGGAACAGCATCCTTCCACCAAGGATCGCAAGCAACATCTTTAAATAATTCAATTAAAGTAACGTTGGTAACTCCCGACTCAAGAATACTCGTCAGGCGATCGTATTCTTCTAAGGCGATCCGCCCCCATTGCAATACTTTTGCTTCGGGATAAGCTTTATAAGGATACCAAATAGCAGCAGCAGCATTAGAAGTAGTATTTGGTGGTAGATCGCGGGCGACAATTTTAACCTGAAATCCTGCTTCTAAAAATTTAATCCCGCAGCTTAAACCAGATACCCCGCAACCAACGATCGCAACTTGCTTTTGATTCATAGTTAATTAAAAAATATTAAAGATTAGATCAATGATATATTTTTCCTGGGTTAAGAAACGCAAGCAACTAAAAGATAGCTTTTAAAGGTTTTAGTTTCAACCTAATAAAGGATCGAAATAAAACGACAAATTAATCAATTAATGAATCAATTATTTAAACAGAAAAGGAAAAAATCTCCTTCAGGATTAATTCTAGGAATAACAACCTTAGCCAGCACTCTCTTAATTACTAGCTGTCAAGCAAATCGAAATGAAGGACTGAAGATCGGTTCTTTATTGCCAAAAACTGGAGATCTTGCTTCAATCGGACAGAACTTAGGAGTTGCGATCGAATTAGCAGTAGAAACGATTAATAATTGTGGGGGTGTGAACGGAGATCCAGTTACCCTAATCAATCAAGACAGCCAAACAGATCCGAGCGCGGCAAGTGCGGCGATGACAAAATTAACAGAGGTGGATCGAGTAGCTGGAGTAGTCGGAGCTTTTGCCAGTAGCGTCTCCAGTTCGGCGGTTAAAATAGCAGCAAGAAATCGAGTAATGATGATTTCTCCAGGCAGTACCAGCCCCGTTTTTACCGAAGGAGCTAAACAAGGAAGCTATCAAGGTTACTGGGCCAGAACAGCTTCTCCAGATACCTATCAAGCAAAAGCTTTAGCCGCACTAGCTCGTCAACAAGGATTGAACCGCGTTGCCACTGTAGCGATCAATAATGATTATGGGGTAGGTTTTGAAAGGGAATTTGTCAGTGCTTTTCAAAAATTAGGCGGAACAGTCATCAACGACTCTCAACCAGTGCGCTACGATCCGAAAGCCTCCACTCTAGATACTGAAGCTAGAGCAGCTTTAAATGGTAAGCCAGATGGTCTAATTGCACTGCTTTATATTGAAAGTGGCAGTTTATTGCTAAAATCAGCTTTCGAGCAAGGTTTAACTGAAGGAGTCCAAATATTACTGACAGATGGTGTTTATTCCCAAGATTTTCCCAAATTAGTCGGCGAGGATAGTTCTGGCAAGTCTATTCTCACTGGAGCTTTAGGAACATCAGCAGGAGCAGACGGAGCAGCCTTATCAGAATTTACATCGCTGTGGAAAAAAAAGACAGGTGAAAATTGGACAGTTTACGTTCCTCAGACTTGGGATGCTACAGTATTGATGATGTTAGCAGCTCAGGCATCTGGGGAAAATACCGGCGACGGAATTAAAAGCAAACTTCGTGAAGTGGCAAATGCTCCAGGAAAAGAAGTCAGCGATCCTTGTCAAGCAATGGAATTAATTCGTAATGGCGAAGAGATTAACTATCAAGGAGCTAGCGGAGATGTGGATATCGATCGCTATGGCGATGTAGTAAGTATTTTTGATGTTTGGAGAATTAAAGAAGATGGCTCTTTAGAAACCATAGATCAAGTAAAACCAGCGGATTAAATTGAGAAGAGTTTACCTAGTCCAAGGTAAACTCCCCATCCGATCTAATACAAATTCTGTTTAATGTTGCTACACTTGGGCTTGTGGGCAAGAAGGCAAAAAAAGAGGCGAATCTATCTGTAGCATTATTTTGAACCAAGTAATTTAGAATTGGAAAGTTGTCCGAAGCACTCCAACCCATAATGGCGCACGACCATCTTCTGGATTAGTAATCACAAAAGCACCAGGGGTGAGGGATATATATTGATTGATTTTAAATCGATAAAAAGCTTCGACTAACCAAGCAGTTTCTCGATCTTCACCACCGCCTTCAATATAATAAGCTCGAGGTGGATTGCCTACTGTGATCGCCCCTAAATTTCCTTCTGCAAATAAATCTGGAAAAGCTGTAGTTAATTTCCAGTTCCAAATATCGGCAGAATCTCCTTGACGAATGCCACTTTCAGCATAAGCTCTGGCATACATCCCCCAGCCTTCAAGATTGAATTTAGGACTGATTTGCCAAGTTCCTAAAAGAGCAACGTTATCGGTAGAAGTTGCCGCTCCATTAAAAGGATCATCTGCGGCAAAACTACCAAATCCCCCGGAAACAAAACCAGTTGTCGCTCCAGGAAAATAGTTATGACTGTAAACTACACCTACGCCAATATTGTCCGTAGGTTGGTAGGTTAGTTGGGTTGCAGCAACGAATTGACCGTTGAATAAACCTACCCCACCGTTAGGCCGATCGGGTTGAAGGGCGGAGTAAAAGCCAACTAAATTTAATTGTTCGGTAAAATTATGGGAAAATGCCGCCCCCGCTCCAGAACTGGTGTAGTAAATCGGTGCATAGCTACCAAAGCCAGAAATAGCTCCGGTTGCCGCATCAACGGTGTAAGGAGCTAATGTATTAGCAACATCATCGAGATTAAAATTAACAGCGTTAATCCATAATTGCGTCCGCTTGCCAATTGGAAAACGATATTCAAATTTATTGAGAATAAAGTTATTGTTAGTATTGCCACCAATTGACAAACCCGTTGTATTGCTGCCACCACGAAATCCGCGCGGTGGACTACTGAGAAAGTTACCTGATTGCAAACGAAGGCGAAGCCGATCTTTGCCTGTGAAGCTAGTTAATAAGCTCAAGCGCGTTCTTTGATTCAAAGTTATTTGTTCTTCTAGTTCTGCTCCGGTAGTGGCATTTTCTTCGCCGAACACTTGCACTGCAGCAAAAATGATTTCACCAACAAGTTTTGTGGTTGTCGAAAATTGATGGTCTTCTAAAAAAGCGACTCGATTTTCGAGATCGTCGGTGCGGGCACTAATAAGAGCTAATTCGGCTTCAAATTCTTTGATTAAACGCTGTAATGTTTCTAGATCTTCATTGAGAACCGATTCTGTTGTTTGGATTAGGGTTTCGATCTGATTTAAACAAGCGTTTAAACCCGCAGCAAATTCGTAACGACTTAAAGCTCTGATACCTCTAAAAGTTCGGTCTGGGTAACCAACAATGCAACCATAACGCTCGACTAGACTTCGTAAGGCTTCAAAAGCCCAGTCAGTTGGCGATACATCTCTTAATTGATTAACATTAGTAATTTGATTTAAGCTATTAGTCTCTAAGTTTTCGCGATCGCGATTAATGACATCAAAAGATGAATTGTCAACCTTTTTTTGCTCTCCAGCTCGAGCCGAAAAATCGCTCGATGCTAACAAAATTACACTAAGTGAAAAAGAACTTAGATAAATAAACTTCCAAATTTTGTTCAACAAGTTTCACTCCTCACATATATACTCATGGAGTGTAGACTAAAAACAAGTTAAAAGTATTGGTTTATACTTAAATAAAACTAAAAAAAAGTGAAAATGAGTTGTTTAATTAAAATACTGATTTTAGCTTCAATATTAGATTTTTGACTCATATATTTCTTCAAGAAAATTATCTTTTATTCGACAGGAAAAACTGATATCTTAGGATATTTTGAAACTAAGTAAAGCTATTTAAATTTGTCAAAAATACAACTCTGTTAATGCCGTTCTAAAAAATTGGAATTGCCCGAACCTTATTGGTTATGAAATTTTAGAATAGTTTTAATTAATATTTTTAAATTTTACTTTTTTTCCAATATTGTAGTAAGCTTAACATTTACTTAGTTTTGCTTGCTTATTATGAATTTAAAAAAGATATATTCCCTTTTAATTCCTGGGATTATTCTTCAATCTGTTTTAATTGGTGGCGGCTTTGCTACGGGCAGGGAAATCGTCGAATATGGCGGAAAATTCGGCCCTACAGGTCTTATTACCGGAATCACAATCTTAGCTGGTTTTACTTTAACGGCATTTTTGACTTTTGAGATTTGTCGGTTAAATAAAGTCTACGATTACAAATCACTTCTCAAAGTTTTAATCGGGCCGTTTTGGTTTATTTATGAAATTATCTATCTGGGATTGGCGGTACTTATAATTGCAGTAATGGCATCGGCAGCCGGAGAAATGCTTCAACAAATATTCGGACTCAATTACTGGATTGGTGTCGGAATGGTGGTTGTTTTAGTTGGGTTTATTAATCTCAAGGGAGAAGATTTCCTTGTCAGAATGAAATCTATCGGCACGATCGCATTATTCATTGCATATACATTATTTGGTATTAGTGTTTTCTTACAAAATAAAAATAATGTATTTACTGTATTTAATTCATTTGTTAATGGTAACGGAGAATATCATTCAATTGTTACCTTAGTAGTAACTGGAATTCTTTATGTCGGATACAATTTAGTAGTCTACCCAGCTTCTCTTTTTTCAATTCGTCAATTAAATTCGCGCAAAGATACTTTGTTATCTGCGATTTTTGCCGGAGCTTTAATGACTATTCCCTGGTTTCTAACTTTTATTGCATTGTTAGGATATTATCCTAATCGAGCAATTTTTGAAGCTCCAATTCCTTGGCTTGAAATGTTAAAATCATTTAGCAATTTTTACATCCTAATCTTTGGTGTAGTTGTCGGTTGGACGCTGGTAGAAACAGCTACAGGAATGATACATGGATTTATCAGTCGGCTCAGTGAAGATCTAAAATTTAAGAATAACTCGGAACTATCGGGAAAACATAAATCGATTATTTCTATTTTTATCCTTACTATCGCACTTGTTTTATCTCAAGTTGGAATTATCGATCTGATTGCTAAAGGATATTTGGCAATGAGCTATGCTGCGATCGCCTGCTATGCAGTTCCTTTATTGTTTCATGGCTTGAAAATTGCGACTGAGAATTATTTGGCCAAAAAAGAGACTAATAAAATAACCTAAATAAGCCAATAAATGAACGATCGACTGATAATTTTTAGGTCATGTTTTAGCTAATAAAATAATTTTTAGATCGATAAACATATTATTCATACATTATCTTAAATGTGAAAATATTTTTTATCGATCTAAATTTAGTTCTGATTCTTTGCCTAAAATACCTTGGGGTCGCCAAAGCATTATCATCATCAGAATCAAACCCATAATCATGATACGCAATGCCGCCAAACGAGCATCATTAAAATAATCTGCTAGAGAAATATCCGATATAAATTGCCCTAAAATTAAATCTAAAAATTGAAATAATTGGGGTAAAGAGCGGGTGATTTCCATATAAGCAAAGAAAATTATCGTACCCAATAAAGTACCGATATTATTACCAGCTCCTCCTAAGATAACTATAATCCAAGCATTAAAAGTAACTATTGGCTCAAAATTAGTAGGATAAACTGTGGTTAATTGCCAAGCCAAAAAAGCCCCAGCAATTCCAGCAATCGCCCCTCCTAACATAAAAGCTTGTAGTTTATACCAAAATACATTTTTGCCCAGGGCGCGAGCAACTTGTTCGTCTTCTCTAATTGCTTTAATTATTCTTCCCCAAGGCGATTCCATTAAAATTTCTAAACTGGAGTAAATTAGCATTACTGCTAACAATACTAATAGCATTAACCCCGATTTATATCGATAATCTAATAAGGCAAAAGTTCCACTGAGATAAATACTTGCGATTAGAATCGTACCAATAATTAGCCAAATTATTGGCGTTAAATTTTTGAGAGATTGACCTTTTTTACCCTTAATGTTGCGCTCTTTTCGTAATTGTGGTTTCAATCCTTGCCACAAATACCATTGAGCCAAAATAGCTATTATAGTCAGCAAGGCGATCGCAATTAATTTTCCTAGAAAACCTGGTTGCCAATTTTCTAGAGGTAGGGGATATTCTTGTATGCCAAAAGTCCCTTTCGTTAGCCATTCTTCGTTATTAGCGATTAAACGGAATAATTCAGATACGCCAATAGTAACAATTGCTAAATAATCTTCTCTCAATCTCAAAGTAGAAGTACCGATTAATAAGCCGACGATAGCTGCGATTGCTCCACCGATCGCTAAAGCTAATATTAAAGGAAAGCCCTGGAGGGTTAATAAAACCGTCACGTATGCTCCGATCGTCATAAAAGCAACATGACCGAAATTAATTAAGCCGGCAAATCCCCATTGTAAATTTAATCCTAAAGCAAATATACCGAATATCCCACTTAGAGTTATCAAATAAACTAGATAACCATTGATAGCGATTAGATCTCTTAACATTTAATTTGGCGATCGAGATAACGAACCATCGCTGATTGTATCTCAATCGCAGATCGGTTTTCTTCTTTTAATTTGATTTGAGAAAACATTTCAAGTCGATCGAGTCTAAACTAAAACTGGTTTTTTCTGCTCTTTCAAACCAGTAACAACGATCTCTAAATTTGCACTCGGTGCCATAGTTTCCCCGCGACGAACAGGTTTAACCGGCTCGGTGCTGCTTAAGTTTAATTCAAATTTAGCAAAAAGATTGGCAATCACTAATTTCATTTCTAACATAGCCAAAGCAGATCCGATGCAACGACGATTCCCACCACCAAAAGGAAAATATTCGTAAGGGGAATATTCTCTTTCTAGAAAACGTTCGGGAATAAAACGCTTTGATTGGGGATATAAATCTTCTCTATGATGTACTAAATAAATAGATGGCATTAAAGCCGCACCAGCAGGAAGATCGTAACCCATAATATTGGTCGGATATTTTAAAGTTCTTGGCGAAGCACCCAATGCCACTGGATAGAGCCGCAAACTTTCTTTACAAACAGCATTGAGATAAGGCAGTTTGGCAACGCGATCGAGATCTTTGCTATCGACAGTATTTAATTCTGCAACTAATTTTTGACGGACTTCTGGTAAACTAGCAATCCAGTAAACAGCCCAACAAAGTCCAGTAACGGTAGTTTCGTAACCGACAACTAACAGTGTCATTAGATGATCGTGTAATTCTTCGTCGCTCATTCCCTCCCCATTTTCATCTTTTGCTGAAATGAGTAAAGAAAGAATGTCAGTGCGAGACGAATTTGCCAATTCTTGGCGGCGATCGCCTATTTCTTCGTAAATGATTTGTTTGACTTCTTCTTTGATGGCAACAAAACGCTTCCAAGGACTAAAAGGCAACCAATCTTGTCGTAAAAAGGCAAAGAAAATTACGGCGTTAAAAGCAGGAGAACCTAGTGTATCTAATAAAGATGAAATGAGTCCTTTCAATCGATCGTAACGTTTGCCTCGGTTTAAGCCGAATACGCCTTGTAAAACTACTTGCAGGCTAATATCTGCCATAATCGGACGAACTACCATTGGTCGATCGATCTTCCAATTATTAGTAACTCGATCTGTAATATTGTCGATCAGTTGAGAATATTCGTTGAGGCGATCGCCGTGAAATGGCGGCATTAATAATTTTCTGGTTTGACGGTGGCGATCGCCATCCAAGACAACTAAAGAGTTCGATCCGAATAAATAACTCGTTAAACTTCTCTCTGTACTACTAATACCCGAATGTTCGACAATATCTGGACTGGTAAAAACTTGTTTGACGGCTTCTGGATTGCTGATATATACGAATGGGGCCTTGTTTTTCCGCTCGACTAAAACTATATCTCCGTAACGCTGGTAATTTTCTTCGAGGTACTCTAAAGGCGTAAAGATAAATTTCATTAACCTTAACCATCTAGAATAGCGCGGGCCGTTAGGAAGATTCATGGCAGTTTATTTTGTTTTAATTTTTGCTGCCATTATTGTACTGCCCGATCGCCTCAAGCTTATTTTACTTTTTGTTTAGAATTTTAGACTCCGTCGCACAAGTCCTAAACATAAGAA
>JASJCW010000239.1 GCA_030065265.1 Prochloraceae cyanobacterium | reverse complement strand
TTCGTATAAGTTTGATGGCTGGTTGTTGGGTGATGGTTGGACATTTTCAACTACCGTCGATCTCGGATTATTCATATTAGTAGATTGATTGTTGCTATTTAAGAGTGGTTGATTATTGTTATCCGCCGAATGAGCAGTAGGCTCATCCTTTTGGTCGATTTGATCGGGAGGAACATCAGCTCGATCTGATTGTTCTTGTGCGGTTGCTGAAACCGAACTAGGTTTTTCTAAGATAGTCGTAGCGGTTGCTGTTGCGGTAGCGGTAGAAGCTCCTACAGTTGAGGAGGTGTTATTCTCTGTGTCTTTTATTCGAGAGCGTTGATAACCTCGGTTTTTGAGGCGATCTTTATTCTGCTTTTCTTCTAGGGTTAATTGCTTTGATATTGCCACGTGATAGGGGCTTTTTTCATTATCTTTCCTTGGGTTGGCATCATATATTTCGCCAAAGTGGTTTTTGAGAGAGTATTTAAGAGATTGAGATTTCGGCTCGTTTTTGACGATAAAAACTGTATAACCGCGTTTATGTTCTGTGTCGAATTCATTATCATTGTCATTGGCACAGAAAAACTGAACGCCCTCTTTTTCGAGAAGATTCTGGTAATAATTTTTTAAAGAGCGATCGACGCTGATTCCGAAACTCTGAATTTTAGTAGTTTGACCAGTATTGGTATCGAGCCAGTCCTGCTGTTTGGTAAAGAGAAATTCAGTTTGACGCTCAAGAGTTTTGAAGATTAAGTCTAGGGTTTGGTCGCGATTTAGACTTGCCTGCGCTATGTGAGGTTGATTAGAAATTGTTTGTGCGACGGGATTATGAAAGACAAACTCTCGACCGGCTGGGTATTTAACCGTTTCAGGATCGATAGTAACATGGGCTGCCGTAAAATTAGTAGATATAGCGGCATTATAAGACTCGTCGAACTTGATGTTATTATCTTTGATTTTATTGCGTTCATTTTTTTGAGTTAAATAGCCAGCAGTTTTAATTTCATCATCCTTTTCAAATTGAACATAAATTCGGTCTTCTTTACTTTTTTGTCGAGTAATGCGAGTGCGATTGTCAGGGTTACGAATAATTCGTTTGGCTTCATTGAAATTGTTGGCATTGTTGAAGTTAACTCTTAAATATTGCTCGTTGGGAGTCTTGATTAAAAGATAAGAACTTCTGTCATTTTCACCTTGAATTGCTTCAAATTTACATTTAGTTAAATCAATCTGTTGGTCGAGGTTTTTACAGATTTCTGTACTTTTTTCGTCCATTGAACCGATTTTTCTTCCATTAAAAGATAAAACAAAAGAATCTGGCCCAGGTTGTTTAATAAATTTAATTTTGGTTTGTAATGAGTGTAAGAACTCGTTTAGATAATCGAGATTATTGATTTTGCCGAACTTAATCTCAATTTGTTCACTAGGGTTAGAGGGATTGGCCATTTTCAAAGTAGTAGTAAGACCTGGAGTTAGATCGATCTTTGCTTGTGCCGTTGTGCCAATTGGCAACTGAGAGCTATTGATATCGATTGCACCAAACAATTTGTCATTGACTTTAATTAGTGCCTTTGGTGGTGTCTCCTGCGATCGTGGAGCTTCAATACTAATAGCGACTGGAGTATCCAATAAGGCAGGTAATTGGTCTTGTGTAAATTCGTTTAATTTGGTGATACCGTTGACGGTTAACTGATTTAACTCAAAAGTTTTAACTTTTTCAGAAATTACATCGCCAAAAACCTGGTAAACGAATCGGTTACTATTATTTTTTTCAAAAAATTTGCCATCTTTGATTCTAACTTCGGGATGAGAAAGTTCCCAGGTAGCTCGTGCCATTGCATTAACTCGATCTGGTGGGATACTTTCTCTAAATTGGGTTGCGATCGCAGCCGCTTGGTCGAATTGTGCTTTAATTACTGCATCGGACAAACCAGGGGCAAGTTTACCCGATCTCAGGGTAAAAATGACTTCATTTCCTTCGCGATCGGATTGTTTTACAAGGGACAAGTCAGACAATTGGGATAAATGACCCAATTGCTGGTATTCGACTTGGCTGCCATTTTTTTTGACTTTACCGTTTTCATCAAAAACAGGGGCAAGGACAGTAAATTTATGATATTGCCTAGATTTACGATCCGGATTTGAATTAATTTTTAAAGGAATTTTACTGTTAATTAAGAGATCGCTAAAATTGCTATTGAAGGCATTGGGATGTTTTAATGAAGCCAAATTAACTATTTCAGTTTCATTGCCACCAACAGTTTTGATTTTAATAACAGGCCCATCTTCATTTTTTTGTTTTTCAGACAATTGGCTAGCAAAACGATGAACGCGATCGTACTCTTTTTTAAACCAGGAGCAGCGATTGTATTCAAGCGCGGTATAGCTTTCATTCTTGAAAAGATCCCTGAATTGCCCTAGAAGACGAGGCTTTAACACAGATGCTTCATAAAGTTTATTGGCTTGTGCAATGAGAACCTCGACGGGAGAATAACCGTCAACCGAGAGCATTTCCCCATTGGAATACATAGAGGAAAGTTTTTTATCCTTAATATAACTAGGTTGCCGATAAAGCAACTTTTTCTGGAATTGTATTTTCTTAAGATTTGGCTTGTTTGCAGACTTAAACATATCCACAGCGACTTGATTTTCTTTAGCCGCTTCTGAGATTAAAAAGCGATAAATTTCTTTTTGCGCCTTAAAGATTTGAGCAATTTTCTCATCTGGTTTATGTAAATCTGGTTGATTTTGATTTGTATTGTTTAATTGGTTGTAAAGTTTAACTATCTCTTGAAAATAGGGACGACATTGATCGGGAATTAGTTTTTTTCCATCTTCGTCCGCCTTCTCACCATCAATTAAATTTTTAGCTTTATCATATAGTTTCTTAGCTAGATTCAACCCTGCGTCTCTGGCGGGATTAAGACCATCGAGAGTATTGGTATTTTGGATATTGCTAACGATCTCTAGTTCAGATTCGAGAGCTGAGATCGCAGTTAAATGGTTATTGATAATTCCGACGCTAATGCTATCAGCCATGAAGAGAGCGATTTTTTCAAAGGGCCAAAAATTGGTTTCTTTGTCGATAAAAGAAGCTTTTTCCGCTTTAATAGTGGGAAGATAAGCATTTTCCGGTAAATTTCTCCGAATTACTTCTGCTGTTAAGGAAGGGAACAAGCTAGCGGGAGCTACACCGATGCAGTCGCCGTCAAAGTCTCTGGCTTGACGCTGCCCATCAGTTTCTATGGAAATTTGCTCGTTTATTGTTATTTTAAGTTGCTTTTCGATGTTTTTAATCAGCTTGTTTTGTTGAGTAACAGTCTCAACTAATTGTTGACCAGAGAGCGCGTCATATTCAATAGTTTCATCTAAAAGTCGGATATCATTGATATCAATCGGGTTCGCGGGGTTGTTCTCGTTGTATGTATCGATCTCCTTTTTGAGATTTAAATTGATGCGCTTGACAATATCAATGTGAGTTTCATCACTGACAAAAATAGTACCAAGTGGGTATTCGCCGTCAATTAATTCCTCTTTGAGATATTTATTTTTGGAAACGCACATCCCGTTAGAGTTGAGGAGAGGAGAGCGGAAATTAACAACGTTTTCAGCATCTTTGAGCCAAGGTACGAAAATCTCCCCATTTTTAAGGCTTTTGGAGGGGACGATCATACCACGTTGGAAAAGAATTGTTTTCCCGATCGCAATTTCAAGTTGTTCTTTTTTAACAAACTTTTCTAACTCTTTAATGACAATCGGGCTTTCAAGGAGTTGTAAATTCTCCAAGTCGTTTTTAAGGAGATTGTAAACGATCTCAGAACCATAATCGAATTTATCCTCTACAACGGCCGATTCATTATCTTGTTTTCGTTGCTCAATATTCTCTTCATATTTTTCACAATAGTGTTTTGCTAGGCTTGCGCGATTTTTGGTAAAGTCTGCTAGATCTTTGGCTTGTTTTGCGAGGATGTCGGCATAATCCTTGATACCTTCAGGAAAGTTCGCGTGGATTTGAGAGAGGGCATTTTGAGTTTGCTTTGACTCTTCTTTATTACCCATCCAGACCTCTACTTCATGGATGCCGGGTTGAATCGGATTGTTTTTCTTGTCTCCGCCTTTGAAGCTGGATTTTGGTAAGATTAAATCGATAGTTCCAACAGGCTTTTTAAAAGATAGAGAGTTTAAATCTTTCGCTAAAACAGTACCTTTACCAAATCGCAATTTATTGTCATTATCGTTATTCTCGGTAAATCCAATTCGATGCTGGATAGTTCGATCGATTCGACCGTCACTACTGAGCTGTTTGGCTAAAGCAGGAGTTATTTTACCATGACAGTCGCCTACAAGACTTCGTGCTGCGAGGTTATCTAAAACGCCGTTATTATCGCCATTTTCATCATCGACGATTAAGATCCGAACTTTTTGCTTAATGTTGGTGGGGCAATTGCCAAGGAAAATAGATGCGTAAGCTCCTCTATCTTTAGGGTCTGGGCATAATTTGTTAATCATGTCCAGACATTCCGGCGGGCCGTAAAGCATCCGTTTTTTATGGGATAGCAGCAAGACATGACCTTCTGGATGATTTTCAGCTTTTAAATCAAATTCATCCATGTACTCGTCAAACTGGAGAAAAGAGAAGCTATTGTAGTATTCTGTCCCAAAGAAAGCTTTAAGCAGAGTATTATCTAGTTTTTCGGTAAAAGTTTGTTCGTTGCCTTCGCGATCTTGAATTTTGACGTACTGTTTCAATCTGGGATCGAAATGTTTGATCCTTAATTTGCCGATTTCCCGATCTAATGCATCACGAGCAGTATTATGGCAGGAGGTGCTAATTTCGCTGCATTCAAAGGAATCAAACTCTTCGATCAGTTCCCCTATATCTTTCATAGTGGTGTTTGAGTAACCGTTGAAAGGATTCTCAGGCATACGATTTGCAGGAGATTCTGATTGTTTCTGCTCAGCCAATTGAACTAAATAATCTTTAAATGGAGCTAGCAGTCCAACTAACTTTGTGTTTTCACTTTTTAAGCTAATGTTTTTAATGCCACGATCTAAAGCATCTTTTAATCCTCGTTTTAAAGCAAGAGCTTGTGCAAGGGATGGTTTGGCATTTTCTAAATATTCAGTGAGAATTTTGCTTGTCCCAGCTTCATTCCGTAAAACCACAGCATAAGCCGAGTTTTTTTGACTTGAACCTGGATTAGCAGGGTGAGAATTTGCCGCAATATAAATTTCAGCTCTTGTCATATTTATTCCTTCAAAGGATGTGTAAGTTGTCAAAAATAATTGGCAGCGCAAATTAACCAAAATAAAAAATATTTTTTCTAAAAATCCCCCTGGTAAATTGAAAAAATATATTTTTACTCAGCTATTATTCTGTTTTGAAAAAAATCTCAGTTTTTAAAAAATCTGACGCTTGCTTGATGATTTTATTCTAGCTAAAAAAAAATCTATTTGAGCATTTATACGCTATTATCTAAATAACAGTGACCAGTGACCAGTCACCAGTGACCAGTAATAATAAAAAATAAAATTATACTATTTTTTAATTATGAATTCTCTATTGATTTCAAGAGGGGATTTTTATTGGTTTCAAAATTTTATTGTTATTTCTTTAAACATTAAAGAAATAGCTTAAATTTAAAATATTTTACTGGTCACTGGTCACTGGTCACTGGTCACTGTAATACTTGGAGGTGGAAATATGTACACTAATAGACCAGCAGGATTTTGGTGGTCGTACGAGAAAGAACAATATAATCCAGATGGTTCTGTCTCAGATGCTTATAGAGAGCGTTTATTATCACGCGGCACAACCCCAGAAGAGATTGACCGTATGGAAAATGTGATGAAAAGAGAGTTACTTGCCTATAAAGAGCAGGTTAAAATTATCGAAGAAAATTATGGTATGTCTTATGAGGAATATCGAAAAAGAAATCGTTAAACGGCTCAGAGCTGGAAACCTAATTTCTAGCTAAATAATTTTTAAAAATTGACCCTCTTTTTTGGGATACAAGCCCCGTCGTTCACGACGGCTTTCGTTGATTTTCAATATATTCCTTTATCTTCTCTAATGGCGCACCACCACAGCTAACTGCGAAATAACTAGGACTCCATAAATGTTGCATAGTTGCAATTGAATTATATTTCTTTCTTAGCATTCTTGAAGTTACCCCTTTCAAAGAATTAACTATTTGAGAAATAGATAATTTCGGCGGATATTCGATTAATAAATGGATATGTTCTTCTTCTCCATTTATTTCCAAAACCTGAAAATCCATTTTTTTCGCTACTTGGTTACAAACTTCACTTAAATAATCTATATGTTCGCAAGTGAAAATTTTTTGGCGATATTTTGTTACGAAGACCAAATGAGTATAAAGTAAAGTAACGCTATGTCTACCTCGCCTATATCGCTTCATTGTTTAAACAGACCAAGTGTGATATACTCTTAACATAGCATGATTAGAGTATATTGATAATGAAAGCGAGATATCAATATCGAATCTACCCAAAACAATCTCAAATAATCCCATTGGCTAAAGCATTTGGGTGCGCTCGAGTAGTTTGGAATGATTCGCTGGCTATCTACAAAAAAGCTTTCAATCAAGGACTACCCAGACCAAAAGATGTCGATAAACAAGTAATTACTCGAGCTAAGAAAACTGAAAATCGAGCTTGGTTATCGGAAGTATCTAATATCGTTCTTCAGCAATCTTTTCGAGATTTGCAAACAGCCTGGAACAATTATTTCAGTAGTAAAAAAGGAAAAAGGAAAGGGAAACCAGTTGGTAGTCCGAAATTCAAGAAAAAGCAATCCAGACAAGCTATCAGGTTTAGAAAAGGTGGCTTTTTCGTTCATTCATGTTCGCTGAAATTGGCAAAAATTGGGCACATACCAATTGTCTTTAGTAGACCCCTACCAAGCGAACCTAGTTCTGTAACTATAATTAAAGACTGTGCTGGTAGATATTTTGCTTCTTTTGTAGTTGAAGTTTCTAAAATTATTCCACCGACAACAACAAAAGCGGTAGGGATCGATTTGGGATTAACTCACTTTGCGATTCTCAGTGATGGAGAAAAAATAGAAAATCCTCGCTTACATAAAAAACTACTGAAACGTATCAAAAAAGCAAATAGAAAACTGTCTAAATGCAAGCGAGATTCCAATCGCCGAGTTAGAGCTAAATTAAAATTAGCCAAGCTTCATGCTAAAGTGAAAGACCAAAGAACAGATTTTTTGCATAAATTAACTACTCGCTTAGTGAGCGAAAACCAAGCTCTAGCGGTAGAAGATTTAAACGTATCGGGAATGGTTAAAAATCGGAAACTATCTCGAGCAATAAGCGATGCAGGTTGGTCTAGATTTAAAACAATGCTTACCGCTAAAAGTGATAAATACGGGCGAGATTTAGTTGTTATCGATAGATGGGAAGCTACTTCGCAAAAATGTTCGTGTTGTGGATTTTCTGGCGGAAAAAAAGAGTTAAATATCAGGGAGTGGACTTGCTTATCTTGCGGTAAGATCCACGACCGAGATATTAATGCAGCAAAAAACATCAAAGACGCTGGTGGGCTATCAGAGTCTCTAAACGAACGAAGGAGCGATAGTAAGACTTCTACTGTTGAAGCAAATCGTGATGAAACGTTAACCGCCTTTAAACCCAGACAATTATCTTTGTTTGAGGTTTGAGGAATCTTCGGCATTCATGCCGGAGAGGATGTCAAAGATATAGTAGTAAAGCCAATCGATTGGCAAGAATTAAAAAATAAAAAGTATTTTACCTAAAATATTTTGGTATATTAAGTTGTTTAGAAAAAGCAAAGATGAACCCAAGCTTTTATCCTTGAGGGTCATAGGTTCAATTGGCTAAAGCAATTGCTGGGCTGTTTCTAGGGTTGTGCTTAGTTTGTTGATTCGATTACTCATGGCTTCAAGTCTATATTTGATTTCTTCTTGATCTGGTTAGTCTACTAATTCATCTTTAAATTGCTTCTAAATCTCTTTTAAATTTCTTATTTTCTTGCTCTGGCAAATTAGCTAATGAGATCGCATAAATTTACTGGAAAAACCTGTGATTGGAGTATGGCAGCATAGTTATTTAAATAAAGTTAAGATCGAAGTAAAGAGCCTGATTGAGATGAGCCAACTAAAGTAAAAAAACATTTCTCTGGACTCAGAATGTCTCGTTGTCAGAGGGCAAGAAAATGAAGACAATATTCTCCAATCGAACTGAGGCGGGGGTATTATTGGCAAAAAAACTTCAACCAATTTATCTCGATCGCGCCGATCTGATTGTTTTAGGGTTGCCTCGAGGCGGCGTACCGATCGCATATCAAGTTGCTAAAGTTCTGCACGCGCCTCTAGACATTTGTTTGGTACGGAAGCTAGGCGTACCGGGACATCAAGAGTTGGCGATGGGAGCGATTGCCAGTGGTGGAATTATGATTTTAAATGAAGATTTAGTGCGTTCATTAAAAATCTCTTCCAAAGCGATTGAGGGAGTTATTAATAAAGAACAAAAAGAATTAAAAAGACGCGAAATCCAATACCGAGGCGATCGCGCTGCTCCTAATTTAAGAGATCGTAGCGTCATTTTAATTGATGATGGAATTGCTACGGGTTCGACTATTCAGGCTGCTTTATCTAGCATCAAAAAACAGCGGCCAGAATTGATTGTCGTTGCCGTGCCCGTCGCTGCCCCTGACATTTGCAAAGAGCTGAAAAAGGAAGTAGACGAAGTGATCTGTCTCATTACGCCAGAATGGCTTTATTCTATCAGTCTTTGGTACGAAGACTTCTCGCCGACTAGCGATGAGGAAGTGCGTTATTTCTTAGCAAAAAGTAGGCAGGAACTAACTGCAACAGGGTGTTAAGCATTCTCAGCCATCGAGCGATTGATGGATAAACTATCGGGATTTTAGCGAGAGTCTCTCTCCAAGTGTTCTAAGGTTGTGCGAATCGCTGGTTGATTCTCATGAAGGTAATCATTGTCTAAAATACTCTTTGATTGCTGTGATACCTTTACTTGCAATTTCTATCGGTGGACTAACAAGTGGATTCCCCTCTAGGTTAAGCATTGTCAGCTTTGGTAAAAATGGGATAGATTCTGGTATCGTAGTTAATTGATTGTTGTATAAGTTAAGTTCGGTGAGGTTAGTTAGTTGAGCGATGGCCTCTGGTATCTCCGTTAATTGATTGAAGGGTAAGACCAGACAAGTGAGGTTAGAGAGTTGACCGATAGATTCTGGTATCCTCGTTAATTGATTGTTGCGTAAGTTTAGATAAGTCAGGTTAGAGAGTTGACCGATTCCACCTGGTACACTCGTTAATTGATTGTTCTAATCGATGTCAACTTAAAAAGAAAAACTTTTTCAATATTGCACCTTGGAATCGCCCTGTTCCCTCTTTTCTACGATCGATTATAGTTTTGTCCGACTACTTACCTAAGTATAAAGAGATAGGAATCCCCAAGATACATTCAGTTCCAAGAATTAAGATTCTTGCGAGATTTTTTGATATTAAATCTTCGATTGATAAATAATTAAAATAGCTGGCTAAACCGGGGAAAAACAAGCTACGCAACCCTTTTAAGTCGATTTGTCCTATATATTCCCAGTTCAGATAAGCTCCAAAAATAGCTAGAATAATAAAGCCCAAACCGGAAAATGACAAAATTTTTAAAATAGTTAACGTAAAATTCATCCCAACAAAAGAACTCCTCAATAATTAACTAAGTAACTTCCGATGATAATATTTTTTCTATTGCTTCTACAATTATTTCGGGTTGGTCTACCCAAACAAAATGATCGCTTTTATTGGCCTGCATTTGAGTGCAGTTAGAAGATAGTTTTAAAAGTTCGTCGTGCATTCTCTCTCTGAGACGATTTGCAGCTTTTAGGGGCATATAAAAATTCCAAGGTGTGCTTTTTAAAAAAGTATTAGCTTTAATATTAATAATCGGAAGCTGTCCAAAATTTTTAGTCAGACTTACTTGTTTTGCACTTAATTCTAAGTTCAACATTTCTCGCCACATAGTTATCCAGTGCCTGTGGGAATAAAAGGATCTTTTGACCTTCAATAAAGTCCGTGAAGGATATTGACGTAATTCTCGCTTAAGTAGCTCAAACATTCCTAAGTTCCCTAGGACTCTTACTATACCAAGAATCGAACCGATCGCAGACATAATAAATCCAGACATAAAAAAT
>JASJCW010000016.1 GCA_030065265.1 Prochloraceae cyanobacterium | reverse complement strand
AAAGAATTATGTTAACAGAAGTAGTAGAAGATTTATTACAAAAGTTCGTCAATCAAACTCCTGACGTTCAAGGTGCTGCTGTGGTGAGTCCTGACGGTCTTCCCCTTAGCTCTTTTTTGTCTTCTGAAATGGATGAAGAAAGAACTGCAGCTATGTCTGCGGCGATGCTTTCTTTGGGTAATCGGATCGGGGAAGAATTAGCTCGTGGAGTTGTCGAACGTTTATTTTTGGCTGGAGATGAAGGTTATAGTATTTTAGTTGGTTGCACGAGCGAAGCTGTTTTAATAGTTTTGGCTGATAAAGAGGCTAAACAAGGATTGCTCTTTTTAGAAATTAAGCGTTTAGCTACGGAAATAGCTCGATTTTTCGATTAAATTAGATTAGGATACTCGAATAATTTCTGTATATTCAAACCGATTCGGGCTTTGCTGGATTAGAGGATAGGTTTTACCATTAATTTCGATCGCTTCAGAGGTACAATTTGGCTTTGGTGAGTTGTAAACGAGGATGTATTGGGAGTGGATATACTTTGACATTTCTGAAGCTACTTCACCTCGCCATTGAGTATTGGTTACTAAAACTATGAGTTGGTTTGCTAGTTGGGGAATTGCTTTGGCCACTTGAGTGCGGTATATTTCATCTAAACTGCCAAAGGGGGAGTCCATGACGATCGGGAATTTGCTGCTGTCGGGGCCCATTAAGGTATTTTGCTCGCTCCATTCTCTAACGCGATCGATAATTCCACCAATGAAGGATAAACTTAAGATTTGATTTTCTCCGGTGGATGCGGCTACGGGTAGGGCTATTCCCGATGTGTTTTCTACTAGAGTTAGTTCGTAATTTTCACTAAGTCTGGGTATGTAAGGGGTGAACGAAATCGTACTGAAAATTTCTTTTACTTTTTGTTCTAGGGAGATTCTAAATTGTCTTTCTAATCTGGATCTTACTTCTATTAATCGCTCGATCGCCTCTCCTGTAATTTTAATTCTCTTTCTGGCTAGTGCTTGTTTTTCTTGTTTGATTTGATGTTTGTTTATTTCTTTACTAATTGCTTGTAATTTAGCGGTTATATTGGCTTTTTTTTGGCCGATCGCACCTAATTTTAAAGTTATTTCTCTAATATTGGCTTCAATTTCGTCTAGTTTTTGTTGTAATTTTTGAATGTCTTCGCTGGGATAATTTCTAAGTTTGCGATCGATCTCGTCTAATTGATTTTCGATGCGAGCTATTTCGGTTCTGGAGCGATTAATTTTAGCTCGATCGCGATCGACTCGCTGCCAAAATTGGCTGCTTTGTTTCTCGATTGCTTTTACTTGGGTTTCGATACGAATGGCAGTTTCTTCTATTTCGGCGTTTCCGGCTCGATCTAGTAACTTTTTGACTCGCTCGTAGTTTTCAGTTCCTTGCAGGATACTATTGCCACAAATACAGGTTTCTTCTGTTAATAATTTGGCAACGAATTCTTGTTTAATTCCGCTAGATAATTCGCCTTTGTTTCGCAGTTCTCGAACTATATTATCAAATTTTGCGATCGCATTTGCGAGTAAAATTGTTTGACCAAAACTAGAGATAGATTGTTTGAGCTGTCGTTTTCCTTCTAATAATATTTTGCGATCGCTTTTTTCTTGTTCGCTTAATTGTTGTTTTAATAATTGTAGTTCTTCCGCACCGCTTAATTCTAACAAGCGAGCGGCAATTTCCTGTTTTATTTTTTGATAATCTTCGCTTTCTTGGATTATTTTATCTTTTTCTTGCTGTAAATTTTCTAGTTCTTGCTCTAATTTTTTTTGCTGTTGTAAGTGCTTTTTAATTGTAACGTCGCCGATTATTTTTAATTCTTCTTCTAAACTGCGTTTTGCTTTTTTTAAATGTTCTAGGGAGCGGTCTAATACTTTAACTCCTAATAATTCTTTAGTATCTTCTGCAATGTTAGTTTTTTTTCCGTCGCGAAAAAAGCGATCGATCCTTTCACCATCGAAGAAAAAATATTGATGCAAACTTGCTGGCAAAATGCGATTGATAATCTCTTCGGGTTGTTGCAAAGGATGATACCAGCGTCCGTCATCTCCTGCAATTAACATGAATAATTGACTTTTACTGTATTGAATGCGATCGTTTCGATCTCGACAAGCGTAACATTTCCGTTTGACTTGATAGCGTTTGTGTTCGCGATCGAAGATAATTTCTACCCAACATTCTACAGAAACTCCAAAATCGTTTTCTTCGATTGCTCTTTTATTAACTAACAGTTCGGGAGAGGAAAAAGCAGCAGTAAATGTTTCGTATAATACCCAAGTAAACGCATTGAGGAGAGTTGTTTTACCAGAGCCGTTATTGCCGTGAATTATTGTCGTGTTGAGGCGATCGTTTGCAAAGTATATTTCTGGTGTTTTACCGTAAAACTGTCTAAAATTACATAGTTTTAAGGAGACTAATTTCATTGGACGACTTCTTTAATTATTTGCAAAATATCTTCGTTGATATTCCTGGGGCTTTTTTGATAAAGTTTGTCTTTTTCTAGTTTTAGCACTCTCTCAATAATTTGACGAACTTCAGCAGGTGCATCGGTAATTGGTTTTTGAACGTTATTGATATCGGCTTTTTGATTCATTTAAAGTAGTGGTATTTTTTATGTCGGGTTGATAGCTTGATAGCCTATTTGTATTTGCTCGTTAACTTCGTAATTTTCGTCTTTACTATTGAAGAAAATTTGTTCGATTAATTCGATACCCAAAGCGGAATTGTTTTCTAAACTGCGTAACAATAAGTTAATTTCTGGATTGGAATAGGGAAATTGCAATCTAAGTATGGCAACGGTTTCGAGAGTTGAGATGTGAATGCGATTAAATTCTGCGATCGCATTGTCAAGAGTTGTTTTTAGGTTTGCTTGAGATTCTAAAGTCAATTTTCTTTGTTGCTTTTGCTGTTGTAATTTTTCGTATGCTTGTTTTAATTGTTTGTTAGTTTGCTCTAGTTCTTTGCTTTTTATTGTTACTTGCTGTTGTAATTGAGTAACAACTTTCGACATTTGTAGCGGATCGAATACTTGCAAAATATTACTTTGGGTTAAGACTCCAGCTAATTCCCCGCTTTGATTGGTCACTATTAATTGTTGGACTTGATTAGAAAGCATCAACCGATGAGCTTCCCACAAAGAATCGTTTGGGTTGACTGAAAATGAGAGGGGGGCGATCGCATCTATGGCTTTTTCAGCAGCTAAATCTAATTGCAAAGCTGCCAATTTGACTAGATCGAATTGGGTAATAATTCCGATCGGAATGGTTTCGATCTGGTTTGTTTCGGGTGCGGTTCTTTTTTCTACGATTACGGCATAATTTACTCGATCCTGGCTCATCAATTTTGCTAAATTAAGCAAAGAAATATTGCCCTCTACATGGATTACTTTAGTTTCCATCATCTCGCAAACGCTTTGCATTCTCAGCAAACATTCTGGATTTAAAATCGAGCAAATTTTTTCGTAGGTGACGATGCCAATTAATTTACCCAAACTGTTAACTACTGGAAGGTGACGAATCTGACGCTCTCTCATCATCGCTAGGGCGATCGTCGCAAAGTATGAGTTGCAATCTTCTTTGAGGAAGATAACATCGGGGGACATGAATTCAGAAATTGTTTTGTTAGATCTATATTTGGCATCTGCGATTAAAGCGATCGCGTCATTTTCTGTAAAAATCCCTACTATTTGCTCTTCATCTACTATTAGAGCGTAACTGCTCTTTTTACCTGGTTTTAAAGGGGATTCTTGTTTGTTTGCTAGGGAATTACTCGTATTTATTCCCCCAGACATGAGATTAATGACATCTTTTACTGGGGTATCGGGTTTAACGATTGTCGGATTGAGATCGATTATCTTATCTAAGTTTATAAATTCTCCGCCTTCATGAATTGATAATTGCATTTTTTAGGTAATTTTTCCCGATCTAAATTTAATAACAGAATTTTTGATATTTCAAAACAATTATACGTAGTTTAAGAATTAATTTCTATCTGCTTTGAGGAAATTTATAGTTAAAATTTTTAACGCAATTAAAACAACTATCTCGTTGCTAATCCCCTTTAAAGCTGTTTCTGAGTGCTTATTAAGAGAGATTTAGTTGCACGGAAATAATTAAATCATTCTCATGTATTTCAACTTGGGATTTACCGAATCCAATCGCGCTCAAAAGTATCAAATAGTTGAAGAGCGATCGCTGAAGTAGATAAATCTCAAAAATTATAAGATAAGGAGGCAGTAAAATTTTTTTAAAAGGAATTTATCTTCTTAGATAATAACTTAAGAATTTAAAGTCTTGATTAACATTTAAATTTAAACTCAGATGAATTAATTGCTTTGCATAATTGCTGAAAACAGAAGATAAAAATGCACTTTTATGCAAAATAGATCCCGATTGAAATTGCTATTGTAATAGATAGGAGTCAAAAAGTATTATCGCGATTTGGCTCATTAATTAGTTAACACCCTCTGCAAGAGGTTTAAATTCACCTATTGTTTAAATATTTACCTTGAAGAATTTAGAATTATTTAATTTCTTTAAGGTTTTTTTAGTCAATTATTGCTTGACGAAAAGTTACGGACATTCTTCTTTTTCTAATTATTTCGCGATCGCCGTATCGATAGCCGTAATGCTGGACTCTTTTTTTTAGCTCGTTTGACCAGCTTTGTCTGTCGATCTTTTCAATTAATTTTTTGGCGCGATCGCAATCTAGATAATTTGGGATGTATTTTAACCTGATTCCAGCAAGAATTTTGTTGTTTTCTATCATTTTTTGGCAATTAATAAAACGATGAAAATTAATAGTAAGATCCCTTCTTCTAATAAAAGAATATGAATGGTTTGTTTTTGTGGAATTGTAAAAGCAAAATAATCGATAAATATTGTATAAATTGTGAATTGAGATAAAATTGCGATCGACATTAAAGCTATGCCCAAAATTTTCTTTTGCCAAAGTCCGATCGCTGCTAAAGTATCTAGAATGGCATATGTTATGTCGCCTATTCTCCAAGTTAATGGCATTTCTGACCAGGGTTTTTCACCAAATCCTGCTAAATTAGCAAAATGAATTGCAGCACTGTAAGTGAATATTATTGACAGTATTTTGAGATATATTTTTAACCAAGGTCTGTTTAAAGCATCTTCGAGATATTGTTTTATGTTTAATAAATTTTGATTTTCCATTTAAATTATTCTATTGCCTTCAATTGATAATATTTTCAAATTTCGCAAACAGATCGATCTAAAAAAATAGTAAAGTTCGGTAAAAATATCTTGACAATTAGCTTGATTTTCTTAAAAAATCTAAGTCTAGAATCAATTGATAATACCAATTTTCTAAAATAGCCCTACAGATAGATTTTACTAATCTTTTGCCTATTGCCTATTGCCTATTGCCTATTGCCTATCACCTATTGCCTATTGCCTATCACCTATTGCCTATCACCTATTGCCTATTGCCTATTACCTATTGCCTATTGCCTGTCTTGGTGAGCGTTCCCTTGCGTCTTACGCCGACGCGGGGTCTCACCGCTATTGCCTATTGCCTATCACCTATTGCCTATTGCCTATTGCCTATTGCCTATTGCCTATTGCCCATTACCTATTGCCTATTGCCTATTGCCTATTGCCTATTGCCACCCAAGTGTAGCAACTCTAAACAGAATTTCTCTAACTAGTTAATCGATATACTACTCGATCGACAACGAGAAGGGATAATCAAAAGAGTAGGATAAAAATAAACAGATGCCAACTAAAAAACAAGCGATCGCAGCTTTAATCCTTTGTCAGTATATAACTAATAATTATCAAAAAGTTCGTTTATTTCGCTTCGACCCCGATCGCAAATTAACTTATATCATTACTGGAAGTAAAGGTAATATCGAGGCGATCGTATATCCCGATGGTAGCTGGAAATATGACGATGAAGGTGGAACTTTGCAGGAATTAAGAGACGCTATTCTAGCTCGTCGAGACGATCGCCAAGCTTGGGAAGATTATGCTAGTTATCCTCGCGATCGCTCTTATTTCGTATCTGCAGATACCCCTACTTCAGAACAAGAAGGGATTATTAAGGGTTTATTTCTGAAAAACTCTTGATAGGGGTTGTTTGAGGGATGCAGCCACAATTGTTAATAATTTTAAATACTAATATCATATCTTAGGATTGAAAATTAGTTTAGCACAAAAAAATTGATTTGGGCAAGTTTATTCTTATTAAAATTTGCAAAAAGAGATAGATATAAATGAAAAAATAGGCGATCTAATTTCTTTTTTCCTCTCCTCTTAAAATATTAGTTGAGAGAAAATCTTACTATTTTTTTCAAAGTAATGATGATGTTTTCTAGTTGCGATAAGCTCTTAATTTTAGATTTAGACGAAACTTTAATCCACAGTACAAAAAAAGAATTAAACTATCCTGGTGATTTTAAAATAGACGAATATCACGTTTATCAAAGACCTAATCTCGAGCAATTTATCGCTACTTGTTCGAGTTGGTTCGATTTAGCGGTATGGACAGCAGCAAGTCCTAGTTATGCTAATAAAATTATCGAGTTTATTTTTCCTAAGTCCGTAGAATTGAAGTTTATTTTTACAGGCGATCGCCTTCACGAATCAAATCAGATTGCTATATATTAAACCCCTTAAAAAGGTTAAGCGTAGAGGATTTTCTTTAGGAGAGGTTTTAATTATTGACGATACTCCAGAAACATTTGAAAAAAATTACGGGAATGGAATTTTAGTAAAAAAATATTCTGGAGCAAGAGAAGATGATGAATTGATTTTGCTGTTGAAATATTTACAAGAAATTGCAACAGTAGAAAAAGTGGGGAAGATCGATAAAAGAGGATGGCGACAATCAATAATTACCCATTACTGATTTGTTGTTAAGAAAACGCTTCATCGTCTTCAATTTTGGCATAAGCTTTAGCAATAATTTTGAGCTGAAGATCGAAACCCTCGCAACTATATCGAGGTGCGATCGGAGCTATTACTCCTCCTTCACTAATGTGTAATTTTTTTCCCGATACTGTTTCATATTTAATTTTTTCGCAGAGTTTAACTATTTTATCTAGATCGTATTCTCCTTGATATAAAATTGGCACCCAGTTAATTTTAATTTTTTCTGGCACTTCTTGATATGGAAAAATGCGACCGTCTACAACCAATTTATAAAATAAAGCAGATGGTTTTCTAAAACCATAATTAAAGCCTTTTTGGATCGGAACTACTTCACCGAACAGTTGCACGTCACGATCGGGAAATAAAACCGCTAAAGTTTCAAAAATATTGAGATTGTATCCTGCATTCCAATAAAAGTTATCGTTGCTTTGTTCTAAGGTTAAACCTCGTCGCAGCATTCCTTTAGAACTAACAGCAATTTCCCCATTTTTATTGCGAAAATAAACTACTTGAGAGCCGTGAATCTTTTCTGTCACGATAACCGATTCTTGAGGAATAAAATTGTCGGCATAAATCCTAAATTGTTCGACATCATGTTTAGTTACATAAGCAAAATCTAAGACTGGTCTTACTTCTCCAGCTAAATTTTGAGGAATTGGCGGCTCGTATTTGATAATACCTAACTGCTCGGAAATATCTTCATCTAATGGTAAATTATTTCTGGGATCTACTCTTTGCAAAGGAATAATTACACCCATAGATAATTGACCGCGCAAACGGATCGTTCCGACTCGATTTTTTTCTGCCCCTCTGAGATATTTACGATAATCTTCAGCCAGTTGGTCTGGGAGAATTGATTTTTCCGGTGCAAATATTACCGTGTCGCCATCTTGATAAACTTCCTTTTCCACTACAGCTTGAAATGTTCCTATTTTGAGCAATTCTAGCCTTTCAGCATTGGGGTGAGGAAATACTTTAACTTTAGCTTTGATAACTCGAAATTCAGCCATTTATACAAATATGCCTCATTATGTATTTTATTGTATTACAATATAGTTTAAGGCGATCGCATTCTTAAAAAATAAATTTAATTTTCAGCAATTAATCCGGCGATAAAATTGCTATATTCATCTTTGATGGGTAAGTTTAAATCTCGTTTGATAGAATTTCTTATTGTAGTAATATTTTTCCCAGTAATTGGGTTGTGTCCTATTTTTTCGTACTCTTCCCAATAAAGTCCTACTCCTCTTTTTTCCCAATTAGGAAGATCGTTAAAGTTAATCCCGTATTGAAATAATAGTTCGTTTTTATCTGCTACAGACATTTGATTCATGATTGAAGTAGCTTTTCTGGCAGTTTTACCATCTCGACGCAAAGACCAATAACAATGGGAATTGAGAGAATTTCTATGTGCATCTGCTTGTCTCCAGTTAAAATAATCTCTAACTATTTCTATATTTGGTAACTGGCAAATTCGACAATCAAAAGTAGCCATATTTCCTAATAATAAGGAGAATTTCGCGCTAGCAACTCCGGCTAAAATAGAATTAAATTTTCTTAATTTGCGGTTAAAGGTTTCTGTTTCTAAATCGAACAGTAAGGATATTTCATCGCTTTGAGTGTAGCCATAGATAACTTTAAAACCGCAGTTCATTAAATGTTCTGTAGTTTCTATAATATAGTTTCTAAATTTTTCGTCGTAAGGTGTTTTAAATTTATATACTTCTTTAGTCAGACGGGTAAAATTGCGGCTATCCAGTCTAGCGACCAGATAAATTCCTGGTAAAACACAATAATCGCTGTGAGTTTCGTAAATTCGCATTTTTGCATCTAATTCGTCAAATTTCATTTTTATAATCCTCGACAATAAATGAACGGTTTGGAGCTATTTTTACTGTATAAATGCCATCGCATCCTTCTTGATAACTGGGTTTTTCTAGTTTATTGTAAGTAGAGATAATCCCGACTACAGGAATCTTTTCCTTTTGAGATCTTGCTTCGTTTCTGCGCTTACAGGCTTGTAAATTTGGAGGAAAATAGTAAACAATAATAGTAAATTTTTTTTCTTTTGCTGCGGGGATATAACGCTGTCTGTCTGCTACCGTCGGGTTAGTATTATCGATGACAAAATTTTGTTTTGCTTGCAAACAGGCTTGAAAGATCACCTTTTCTCGATGTCGAGTTTTGAGCATATCTAAATTGACGCGAATGTGGGTGTTAAAAAAATGTTCGCGATAAAAAGTAGATTTACCTGATGCTTGAATCCCGATAAATATAACTGCTTCCATAAGTTATTTAATTACTTCCAAATTTGATAGTATTCCAAGATCTGGCGATCGATCTCTTCTTGACTATTTGCTAAAACAAAGCTCCTAAAATCTTCAAACTTATTTTTAAAACTGACGATAAATTCTCCTAATTCTTTTCCTTGCAATTCTGGGATTAATTTTATAACCAATTTGCCGCTAAATTTAGCTATTATCTGTTTTGTTATTTCTTCTTCGCTCTTTTCTCGTTCAATTTTCTCGATTAAATTAGCTTGCGGAAAACTGCGATCGATTAAAGGAATATATTCAGCTCTATTTTCGAGATAATTGTAGGTCTTAGTAATCTTATTTTTCTCGATGTATTCGATAAATTTTTGAATTGTCGGGCGATTTTTGATTCTATTATTTAAACTAGTCGATCGCATTAAATAAGGTTCGACTGAAAAATAAGGAGATGCGATCGCCCATCGATAAATTTCTTCTAAACTATTAAAGCCTTTTTTCCATCGATCGTAATTGAGTTTTAAAAAATCACAAATTTCTTTAAAATCAGTAGTTACGGTTAAATCTTTTTTATAGTTACCCAATTCGCGACGATAAACATAAGCTAATCCTCGTTCGCCATATTTTAAATTAAAACGGTGACAAATTTTGCCGATTAAATTACCCAGATCGTTAAAAGATAAATAATTATAGGTACTTTCAAAGAATTCATCTGAAGTCGTAAAATAATCTACTTGAAAATTTTGATAAACAGTAGAAAATACTCTACCGTTCGATTTATATTTCTCAATTTTTAAATCTTGAACTATTTCTTGGCGAACTTCTTCCCAATTATCTGCTAATGCATCACTGTTAATAATAAGATCCAAATCGCCAAAGTCTGCTTTATCAGCATAATATCTCGGAATGTGATAAGCTTGACCTAATTTTTTATCTAAATATTGTCTAATTTCCGTTTCGATTTTTATGTATTTGTCTTGTGTAATTCTACCAAGTTTAAATAAGTTTCCGCCCATTTTTTTAAATAGTTTTCATTCGCAGTCTAATTAATAAGTCGTTTAAAGCTGGTTTGGCTGTTGCTACTTCTGGTAATTTACTGTTCTCAAAAGCCGTTTCTAATTCAGTCGTTAATCGTTGGTATTCTTGCTGATAAAAATTGATGTCAGCATTTTCTATAATTGTCCTTTCTTTTCCTGCTGATTTTTTAGCAATTAGATCGTCAAGATAGGATAATTTAAATTCTTCGTTGAGTTGATTTAAGTTAGCTTCTACTATTCCCCGATTCATTAAATAAATTCCCGTCAGCAAAACTCGATATACATATAAAAGTGGTTTGACCTTTTTTTGTTCTGCTTGTATAAATAACTGCCATTGAGATTTAGCAAATCCTAAATAATGATAAGCGCGATCTCGAGTAAGACAATTATTAGCTATTTCTTTTAATTCTTTGTGTTCTGGTGTTGTTTGTAAAATTAACGGCGAATATAACTGTTCTAAAACATTGCCATTTCTTTGCAGCAATAGACTAAAAAACTTTTTCACGTCGTGAGTAACTAAATCGATTTCAAGATTATCTTGAATTTCATTTAATTCGATCGTCTCAGAAATATCATTTAATCCGATCGCTTCTTTAATCGGTAAAATATGAACTCCTCGCAGATCGAAATCAGAATCATGAGATGGAAACCCATACAAATGCGCGCCGCTAATAGTAGTAAATAATAACGGATATGGTTGGTTACTAACGATCTTTTTTAACTTATTTCCTTTCATAATTTATTGATGTATATCGTAGTGCCAATATTAGTATTGACACAATATATAAAAATTAAGAACCGAGTTTTTTAGCCTGACAATAAAGCTTTTCTGGTGCTACTGCAAAATACTTAAATAAAGCCGGACACAACCACCCTTCTAAACTGTATTTTTCCCAACGATACCAATGTCCGCCATACTCTTCTCTTACTCGATTAAATTCTGCTTGATAACCAGGGAAAGGATTAGCAGAAAAAAATAGTTTAAATCCTTTTTCTGCATTGGGAATATCTTTAACTAAAATGTCTATCATCTCGGGTACTCCAGAAACAAAAGGCTCTCTTTCTAAACCAACTCGATCGTCATCAAATACCCAAGTATCTTCATAACGATAAGGAAAAATTACCATCATTGCATTAGTCATAAGCCATATAATAATCTGTACAGTTATTTTGAAAATATCCTTATTTATGTCCAAACGTAAAGATGCAAAAGATCGAGATCGAGTTGTCTATTCTGAATTTGGCAATAATTCCAATTCTGCAGCTTTTGAACGCGCTATTCAAGAATTACCTCCTTCTCAACAAAAAATTCGGGTACAATCTTCTAGAAAAGGTCGCAAAGGTAAAACAGTTACTATTGTCTCCGGTTTTCAATCCAAACCAGAAACCCTGACTAAACTTTTGAAACAATTAAAAGGTTTATGCGGTGCTGGTGGTACTGTTAAAGAAATGACCCTCGAAATTCAAGGCGATCATCGCGAGAAAATTATCGATAAGTTAAACCAATTGGGTTACAATGCTCGCTAATTTTAAGCATTTTAACTATCCGAACAAAAGTCAAAAATTCATTTTAGTAATTTGATATTATTAGAGCAATTCTAAATTTAAAAAACCCTGACCTCTGTTTAAGATGACACCATTTTTCGGCGCGATCGCACTAAAAATTGATTTGCTTGTTCGTAATCGGGGCGATCGGGCAACTTAGTATTACTAAAAGCATTATCGAAATCTTGATGTAAATCCAATCGCCAATCATTTACTTCCTCCCAAGCCATTTCTCCGTTACGAATCGCTAGCAAGCGATCGCGATATTTTTCTACTTTTACCGGAACAAATCCCTCTTTTAAAACCGTAATTCCCGACAATAAAAGACGAATTAAATGCATTGCGTGTTTTAATCTAATCTCTCCTTGATTTCTTAAATCTTGCTCCATTTTTTTAAACTGAGACATTACATAACCGTTATAGGTTTGATAAACCAATTTAGATAAAAACATCTCCCGCTTTGCTAACAATTCTTCGGCAATTAGATCGGCTTTTTCTACCATTGGGGCGTACAAACATTCCAAAACATTTGGATTAGCTTTTAACGCCAAAATAATAAACTTTTGCAATTCCCAATAACACTCTTGTTTTTCGTTGTTCTCTAACTGCTCTGGAATGCCGTACAATGACCAATGAAGTTCGGCCGGGGGTAAATAAATGCCTCGGCGATCGATGTCCGAATTTTCGTTATTTAACCCAAAAGCAACCGAACCGACCACGCAGCGAAAAATTACACTTTCATAGAGGTTTAATTCAGCCAGCATATCCTGTGAATTTTGTAATCCCTCTTTTTGAAAATGTTTGCGAATGCTGAATTCGTGACGACGTAAAGTAACCTCGGTATTATTAGGTAAACGGACTCGATATGAGTGAGAATTGTCTGTAGGTGCTTTGGTAATGACTCCTACTGCACCCTCTAAACAGATTCTTTGACCTTGTTTACCTTTAATTTCAATGCGACTGACTACTTGAGTGCCAACCGGAATAATTAAATTAGGATTCACTATACTTGTAACATAAACGTCGTATTACAAGTATAATACTTAAAAACAGCTAGCGCATTAAATAAGTCTGAAGTTATATGCAATTTTTGCACTTCTTGAATTTATCGATCGCGCTGAGTTATGGCAATGGTTAGATATTTTAGAAAAAGAAATACCTCAAGAATCTAATTGTTACGAAGATTCGGATCCACAACAAATGAGTTATCAAAAAAGAAGAGAATTTGTTTCATTGTCATGTCCTTATCTTGGATTGAAAGAAATCGATGACGACTGGTTGGATGGAGTTGACGATCTTGCTGATATTTTGGGAGATCTTCAGCGAGTAAAATGGTGTTTAGATTACACGAGTTTAGATGATGCAAAATGGCATTATCATTTTTATTATTACAGTCATTTTCAAGAGCATATTCGTTCAATTAGAAAGATATTAAAATCATCTAATTCTCGAGGTCGATCGAGTCTGTTATTACTTTTGAAAAATGGTATTAAAATGCGATCGATAAATAATCCATAATTATAAATATGAATTGGTTAGCTCATTTATTTTTATCCAAACCGACAGTAGAAGATCGATTGGGAAATCTTCTTGCAGATTTAGTAAAAGGAACAGACAGACAAAAGTTAAGTTCTCGTTTTAATTCGGGAATACAATCTCATTTAGCGATCGATCGCTTTACCGATCGCCATTTAATTGTCAAACAGAGCAAAGCAAGAATAACTTCCGACTATAAAAGATATTCTGGGGTATTAGTAGATATTTTTTACGACCACATACTGGCCAGAAATTGGCAAAAATATTCTTCCGTTTCTTTGTCTGAATTTACCGAAGAAATTTACATCTCATTTCAAAACAATTTAAACGAGCTTCCCCTCGCAACCAGTCAAAGGATCGAGCAAATGATAAATCGAAAACTGCTCGATTCTTATTACGATATATCGGGAATAGAAAGAACGTTAACCCGAATCAAAAAAAGATTATCTAACAAACATACCGATCTTTTTATTGTCAGCGACGCTCTCAAACAACTAGAAGATAATTATATTTATTTTGAAGCAGATTTTAATATTTTCTTTCCAGAGATAATCGATTTTTTGCAACAAGAAAAATATAGATAAACATCAATTTTTCTGCTCTTTATAAATTGTTTTAAATTTTTGCTGCTGTTGTTTATGGTCTACAATTGGTGCAAAATAACCGCAGCGATCGCACTCATCTTGGGGGATTTTGCCAGTTACTAAATATTCAGTCTCGATCGAACTTAATTCTGGCAACCATTGCCTGATATATTCAGCTTCAGAATCGTATTTATTAGCTTGAGAAGCGGGGTTAAAAATTCTTAACGGTTTAGGATCCATACCGCTAGAAGCACTCCATTGCCAACCACCATTATTAGCGCAAAGATCGCCGTCAAATAGTTTTTGCATGAAATATTTTTCGCCCCATTTCCAATCGATAATTAAATCTTTTGTTAAGAAACTAGCCACTATCATCCGACAACGATTGTGCATCCATCCCGTTTCGTTTAACTGTCTCATTGCCGCATCGACGATCGGATAACCAGTTTTACCTTCACACCATGCTTGAAAATAGGCTTCGTTATTCTCCCAAGGAAAGTCTTTAAATTGTTCTCGATAGGGGCCCGATGCCAATTCTGGAAAGAAATACATACAATGTTGATAGAATTCTCGCCATGCTAATTCTTGTTGCCAAGTTTGAATGCTGCGATCGGTTTCGTCGCTTTGACTGTTATCATAAGCATTGATGGTAGCTTGCCAAATAGTGCGTATGCCGATCGCACCGAATTTAAGAGCTGCACTCAATCTTGAAGTACCATCTACTGCTGGGAAATTACGCTGCATTTCGTACTCTAAAAGGGCGCGATCGCAAAACTCTTCTAACCTTTTTAAAGCTGCTTTTTCCCCCGGCTCTAAGATTAAGTCTCGCTCCCACTCATACCCCAATTCTTTAGCACTTGGTAAGTCGATCGCTCCTGCTTCTTTGGCTGTTTTTAATTCTTCTTCCGTCAACCCATTGACATTTTGCAACTTATTTGCAGGTTGTTTTTTCTGTTGCTGCAGCCAATTTTTCCAAAAAGGAGTATAAACCTTATAAGGCTCGTTATTGGATTTAGTCAGAATTTCTCCTGGAGCGTGCAATAAACTATCCCAGTAGTTAGCCACAGCAATACCATTTTGTTTGAGTGCTTCTGTAACTTGCTTGTCGCGCTCTTTGGCATAGGGTTCGACATCCCAATTCCAGAATACAGCTTTAACGTCTAATTTGGCTGCTAAATTCGGTATTGCTTCGCTCGGTTCTCCTTGTAAAATGAGTAATTGAGAGCCAGCTTGAAGGTAGTTTGCTTGTAATTCTTCTAAACAGCCAATTAAATATTGAATTCTAGCTGGTGCAATATCATCGCGATCGCAAATATTCGGATCGAAACAAAATACACCCACTATTTTAGAACTTTGTTGACAAGCCGCAGCCAATCCTATATTGTCGGATATTCTTAAATCTTTGCGATGCCAAAATAAAATGCGATCGGACATTATTGCTCCAGTATAAGATTTATCTTAATTAGAGGGGTCAGCGGTCAGAAATAATTTTTATTTTACAGTCAATTAGTTCAAAAAAACTAGTAGATAATTTTAAAATGTATTTATTTTTATTTTGAAATTAGTATTTAAATTTTTTATTCGCTCCAGAAAACAAGGAGCGTTAAAATCAAAATTTAATTTATTAACTATTTTTTTATTATTTTCGTCTATTAACTAATCGAAAATAAAACCTGTTTTATCCAAATACTGACTGTATAAATGAGATTCTCCTGGCTGAATATTAACTCCTAAATTTTGTTCGAGCGATCGCAAAAATTTTCTCAGACGAGGAAGATTTAATTTTGATGCTTCAGAATTATCTAGTAACGTTACATAGTCATTACCGCAAACATTTTTCAACCAAACATTAGTAAATGTCGAGTAACTTAAATATAGTTCTGTTTTTTCGTTAATTACAGCATAATCTCCCGCTCCTATATAAAAATTTGCCGAATCACCAAGAATGATTTCTCGATCTTTTTCTTGAATTGATGTATTTAAATCGATGAAAATATTAGTAATAAAAAACTTGTAATAAGGTCTAACTTTTTGGGTAATTGAAAATACTAAATCTTCTAATTTTTGACAATCAATCGAGACAAATTCTAAATAATTTTCTTCTTTTATCGTTCCATCTGCTAAAATTTCTTCTCCTAACAAACTAATACTAATACTTGCGCTCTGAAAAGTATGAATCTCTTTTAAAGCAGCGATCGATCGCTCTAAAATATCAATTAGTTTATTAAAACGACCTTTTAAATCGTCGCTATCTCCTCCATATAATTCTAAATACCATTCTCCAGCAACCCTTTTTGAATATCCCCAAGGATATTTCCAGCTTTCCATTTTTTTATAAAAACAAACAATTTAAATTAAAAATTGTTCTTTGAGAAATTTTCGAGCTAAAAAGAAACTAGAAATAGATTTAGCATCGACTTCTTCAGCTAAAATAGCCTTTTCTAACTCTTCACTACCCATTAAAACAACTTCAATATCTTCATCGATATCTTGTTCTGGTGGTTTTGCTAACTTTTGTAAATCTCGGGCCAGAAAAGCATAAATATATTCATCAGAATAACCCGGAGCGAGGACAAACTTACCTAAAGATTGCCAACTTTTAGCAGTGTAGCCAGTTTCCTCTTCAATTTCTCGCCTAATTGTAGCAGCAGGATCTTCATCTACCTCTACAGTACCGGCCGGAAATTCTAATAAATTCCCCGCGATCGGAAAGCGATACTGGCGCACTAAAATAAATTTACCATCATCGGTGACCGGAACGGCTAAAGCACCACCAGGATGACGGATGCTTTCCCAATCACCTTCAAAACCGTTAGCAAGACGAAGTTTACTAACTTCAAAGTTAAACTTACGACCTTGGTAGAAAAGCCGTTGTTGGAGAATTTCAGGCTGTTTTTGATTTGACATAAATTTAACTATATAAGAAGTGTTGCGCGACACGCAAGCAGATCCGATCTTGTCTGTTTGATTAAATCTTTTCTAGAAATGAAATTTTTCGCGTAAAAACGAAGCCGAGATTCATAATTTATGTTTGGTAATACCTAAAACTAAAAAACTTAATAGTAAATTATTTTCCAAACAACTTTTATAAACTTTTTAAAATATTCGAGTATATAACAATCTGGTTATGAATTTATGTATTAATCCCGATTGCAATCGGCCAGAAAATTTACAAGAAGAGTTATTTTGTCAAGCTTGTGATTCTGAATTACTTATTGCAGGACAATATCGAGTAATTAAAAGATTGAGCAAGCAAGGAGGTTTCGGCCAAACTTACGAAGTGCGGGATAATCGAACCTTAAAAGTTATGAAAATTCTCGCTAAAGATAGCGACCAAGTGGTTGAATTATTTCAAAGAGAAGCAGAAATATTATCTCAATTAAATTGTTCGGGAATACCAAAAGGAGAAGCCTACTTTACCTATTTTCCAGCTAATAGTAAAACTCCCCTACATTGTTTGGTAATGGAAAAAATAGAGGGGATGGATTTAGAGACATATCAAGAAAAGCGTAATAATCGTCCGGTCGATGAAATCGTTGCCTTTAAATGGCTCAAACAAATATTAGAAATACTAGATGAATTACACAGTTATAATCTCTTTCATCGCGACATTAAACCTTCTAACATTATTTTACGACCAGACGGAAATTTAGCCTTAATTGATTTTGGCGCGGTCAGACAAATAACAGCTACAATCGTCGGCGGAGAATCCAGCACGAAAATTTATACTCCTGGATACGCACCCCCAGAACAAGAAAAAGGATATGCAGTTCCTCAATCAGATTTTTATGCTTTAGGGCGAACTTTAGTTTATTTATTATCTGGAAAATCACCAACTGATACTGTTATTTACGACCTCTACAATAACAAATTAAATTGGCGCAAATACGCACAAAATTTAGATTCTGATTTTGCAGATCTGATCGATTTTATGATGCAAGAAAGTGCTGCTCTTCGACCTAAAAATGTTCAATCCATTTTACAAGAAATGGCAGAAATAGGAGCGAAAAAAAGCAAATACAAATCTATAATTAATACTGATAATAAAGAGAATTCAGCCGTAAATAATCTTGCTAAAAATATAACAGCCGAGCGAGCGATCGCTTTAAACTCCCAATCTAGTGAAGAGCGAACTACTCGATCGCAGATCGTAACTAAATTACCAGCAGGAGCGTCGCCAAAATCCGAGCGAAAAATCCAACAATTCATTCAAAAATCACTGATAAACAAAATAATCAATCTCAAAACTGGACTGATATTCGCAGCGATCTTGGCTATTATAGGCATATTTAATAGTTTGAAAAGCGATCGAGCAGAGTTTACCTTAATTCCAGAAACAGAGATAGACATATACGATCGCCAACCCCATAAAAATAAGTTTAAATTAGACTGGATCAGTCAAGGCGATCGGGTCTTACTAAGAGGGAGAGGTAACAGGTTTAGAGATTTAGGAATAGAAGCTTTTAACCAGCAAAGATATGCCGAAGCAATTGATTTGTTCGCAAAAGGAGTCCAAAGCAATCGTAACGATCCAGAAGTACAAATTTATCTCAACAACGCTCGCGCTAGATTGGCAGGAAATTCTTTAAAAATAGCCACAGTAGTCCCGATCGACAGCCAACAAGCATCCTCAGAAGAACTATTAAGAGGAGTTGCCGACGCACAAACTAAGTTTAACGAAGCCGGAGGAATTGATGGCAGATTAGTCGAAGTTATTATTGCTAATGACGACGATAAGCCCGAAAGAGCCGCTCAAATTGCTCGAGAAATAGTTAAAAATTCCGAAATTTTAGCAGTAGTCGGCCACAATTCTAGCGGAGCAACCAAAGCAGGTTTAGCAGAATATCAAAAAGCAGGAATGCCCGTAGTTTCTCCAGTTAGTAGCAGTATATATTTAGCTTCAGATGTTTTTTTTAGGACAATTTTATCTGATTTTGAAAGCGGCAGAAAATTGGCAGAATATACCAAAAATAGTTTAAAAATCGCTCGAGTTGCCGTATTTTATAACGAAAATAGCACTTATAGTAAAAGTTTATTACGAGCTTTTGAGGAAAACTTCGATCGCAAAGGGGGTCAAATCATCGCGGCGATCGATATTAGCGATCCAAAGTTAAATCCACAAAAAGAAATAAAAACCTTAAGAGGTAAAGTAGAAGCGATCGCCCTGTTTCCCCGTACCGTAGATATTAGCACCGCAGTCTCTTTAGCTCGGGCCAACCTTGAATTACCCGGAAAAAAATTTAAAACTATTGGAGGGGATACTTTATACAGTTCCGATACCCTCAATTCTGGAGGTTTAGCCGTAAACGGACTAGTCTTAGCAGTTCCTTGGTTTTCTGAAAATCAACCCTATGCAAAGTTAGCGGCCTCGCGGTGGTTGGGTACGGTTAACTGGCGCACTGCTACCAGTTACGATGCCACTTTAGCCGTGCTTTCATCTCTTTCAGAGCGATCGACTCGCCAAAGCGTCTTAGAAAATCTTAAACAAGTCAGAATATCCGCAGCAGAGTCTTCAGGAGAAGCTTTAAGGTTTTCTCCCACTGGAGAAAGACAAGGAGATCCCGTTTTAGTTCGAGTTTCTACAGATACATCCAATCGCCCTAGAGGAACGAAATTTGGATTTCAATTAATTCGAGAATAGCAATAATCATACCATTTCTGAAAAATCAGGCTACGGATAACGCTAAAAGCGAAGATCGGCTAAAATCTTATTTAACTTCCTACCTAGACCGACTAACCTCTGAGTGTAGCAATTTTAAATAGAAACGGTATTAGATAAGACGAACCCCACTGATATCTACTCGCTCGAGCAATTGAGCGATCGAAAGTTTTGTAACTGGTTCGATCCAATCGGGAGCAATGCTAGCTAAAGGGACTAAAACAAAAGCTCTTTCTCTCATGCGAGGATGAGGAATTTCTAAACTAGGACTGTTCAAAATTAAGTCCCCATATAATAATAAGTCTAAATCTAAGGTTCTCGGCCCCCAAAATCGATCGCGTACCCGGCCGAATTGATTTTCAACCCCGAGCAGCGTGGCTAACAATTGATGTGGAGTTAAACTTTTAACTTCAAGGATCGCACAACCGTTAAAATAATCGGGTTGAGGAGGGCCGATCGGTCTCGTGCGATACCAATTAGATAAGCTAGTTAAACTTATATTTCGATCTGCAGTTAATCTTTGAAGAGAATCTTCTAAAATATTGAGAGAGTCTCCAAGATTACTTCCAAGGGCGATCGCGCAACTTACCATTTCTATATCGGTTTTGTTTGATTAAATCCATTTCCTGTATATCTAAACAGATCTAAACTTTAGATAACGTTAAGACAATTTTTAGAATAGTTAACGATCTTCCCATCTACCCATGAATTTATGTATTAATCCTGACTGCGACCGGGCAGAAAATCCACAAGAAAAGTTGTTTTGTCAAGCTTGCGGTTCAGAATTATTAATAGCAGGACAATATCGAGTAATTAAAAGATTGAGCAAGAAAGGGGGTTTCGGTCGCACCTACGAAATTCTAGACGAAGATAACAGTATTAAAGTTCTTAAAGTTTTAATCAAAGATCATCCTCAAGTAATCGATTTATTCCAAAGAGAAGCAGAAATATTATCTCAATTAAATTGTGCGGGAATCCCAAAAGGAGAAGGTTACTTTACCTATTTGCCTAAAAATCGGCAGACACCTCTCCACTGTTTGGTCATGGAAAAAATCGAAGGGATGGATCTAGAAGAATATCAAAAACAACGATCTAATCTCCCGGTCGATCGCATTATCGCTTTTAAATGGCTCAAACAATTAACAGAAATTCTCCACGAATTACATAGTTATAATTTATTTCATCGCGATATTAAACCCTCTAATATTATTTTACGACCCGACGGACATTTAGCCTTAATCGATTTTGGCGCAGTCAGACAAGTAACAGCAACAATAGTAGCCGGAGAAAGAAGCACCGAAATTTATACCCCCGGTTACGCAGCACCAGAACAAGAAAAAGGCTACGCTTTACCTCAGTCAGATTTTTACGCTTTAGGACGGACTTTTGTTTATTTATTGACGGGTAAATTTCCCACCGATATTAGTATTTACGATCGCTACAATAACGAACTAAGATGGCGACAATATACCCCCGATCTCGATCGAGATTTCGCGAATTTAATCGAAAGATTAATGGAAGAAAAAGCAAATAAAAGACCTTCTAATACGGGCGAAATATTAAAAATAATTAGCCAGATCGAGCCAAAAATAACTAATAAAAAAGTTAAAATAAATCTGACAAAACAAGATACTAAACTCTTAAACCAACTCTCAGAAATAGACCCCGCACAGACAACAACAAAAGATCGAGATAACGGCATTAAAACCGTAATAGATCCAAATTTTGGCGGATTTCCAGCGATTCAAAATACTAAATATACTCGAGAGAATTTCCAGAATCAAAATTCCTCTAAGAAAATCAAGCTCGCAATAATCTCGGGATTAATAATTGCCGGATTGGGGACTATTATTGGTTATCAAACAATTCAAGGTAATAGAGCAGACGGTCGCAAACCAAACCAAAACCAAGAAGCAATAGCTCCAAAACCAGAAAACCAAGCTCGCCCAGAATGGTTTAGTAGTGGAGAAAGAGTATTATTAAAAGGCCGAGGAAATAGATTTAGGGATTTAGGGGTAGCAGCTTTTAAAGAACAAGAATACGTCAAAGCAAAGGACTTTTTTCAAAAAGGAATTAAAAGCAACCGCAACGATCCAGAAGTACAAATTTATTTTAATAATGCTAAAGCCAGATTATTAGGTTCGCCAATATTAATTGCCGCAGTAGTCCCGATCGACAGCAGACAAACATCTTCGCAAGAAATCCTGCGAGGCATAGCCGACGCACAAAATAAAATAAATCAAGCAGGAGGGATAAACGGTAGATTAGTCGAAATAGTTATTGCCAACGACGGAAATGACCCCGAAAAAGCCAGAATTATCGCCGCAGAAATCGCCAAAAATCAGGAAATTTTAGGGGCGATCGGTCACAATTCTAGTAATGCAACCAAAGCAGCTTTAAGGGAATATGAAAAAGCAGGTATAGCCGTAATATCTCCGACTAGCAGCAGTACGGATTTAAAAGCAGAAGTATTTTTTAGAACTATTCTCTCCGATTCCGAAAGCGGCAAAAAACTAGCACAATATACTAAAAATTCTTTAAAAATAGATAATGTCGCTATTTTTTATAACTCAAATAGCAACTACAGTAAAAGTCTCTTAGCAGCATTTGAAGAAAACTTTAACAATAGTGGCGGTGAAATAGAACTGGCGATCGACATCAGCGATCCAAATTTAGATCCAGAAACAGAAATTAAAGCATTGCGAGGGAAAGTAGAAGCGATCGCCCTCTTTCCCAATACAGAAACCACATCAGTCGCTATTTCCCTAGCTCGAGCTAACCTCGAATTACCAGGAGAAAAATTCCAACTCCTAGGCGGAGATGCCTTATACAGTTCCGATACGTTAACATCAGGAGGGAGGGCAGTAGAAGGGTTAACTATCGCCGTACCTTGGTTTTCTCGAGAGCAAGCTTATGCTAAAGCAGCAGCAGAAAGATGGTTGGGTACGGTTAACTGGCGCACTGCTACCAGTTACGATGCTACCATTGCCATGCTCTGGGCACTCACAGAACGAGCAACTCGGCAAAGCATCATCGAAAACCTTCGATACAATACCAGAATACCTCCAGAAGAAACATCAGGAGATCTGCTCCAATTTTCTTTGTCAGGAGAAAGACAAGGAAGTCCGGTATTAGTTAAAATAAGCCGAGACACCTCCTCTCGCCCCACAGGAGCAGTATTTGGATTTAAATTAATTCAAGAATAAATTCAAAAGCGATCGAGAAGAGGAATTAATAGTTAAGTTTTTAATTTAAATACTTTGATGTTTGATTTTTTAGAATTCGAGCCAAGAGAAATTAATTTCTGATGCAAAAACCGATTTATTTAGATAATTTTGCCACCACCCCCACCGATAGAAGAGTGGTAGAAGCAATGCTGCCATATTTTACCGAACAGTTTGGCAATCCCTCCAGCGTAGCCCATGCTTACGGTTGGGAAGCCGAAGCAGCAGTGAAAAAATCCCGCCAAACTATCGCCGCAGCGATAAATGCAGCCCCAGAAGAAATTATCTTTACAAGCGGTGCTACCGAAGCAGATAATTTAGCAATTAAAGGGGTAGCAGAAGCATATTTTAGCAAAGGAAAACATCTCATCAGTTGCGTTAGCGAACATTCAGCAGTATTAGATCCTTGTAAATACCTGCAAAGTTTGGGTTTTGAAATTACCTTTTTACCAGTACAACAAGATGGTTTAATCGATTTAGAATTGCTGTTGCGATCGATTCGTCCCGAAACAATTTTAATCTCGGTAATGGCTGCCAATAACGAAATTGGCGTATTGCAAAATTTAAACGAGATCGGCGCGATCGCCCGCCAACATCAAGTTTTATTTCACACCGATGCCGCCCAAGCGATCGGGAAAATCCCCCTCGACGTAGCAAGTATGAAGATAGATTTAATGTCCTTGACAGCTCATAAAATTTACGGGCCCAAAGGAATCGGAGCTTTATATGTCAGAAAGCGCGACCCGAGAGTTAGATTAGCCCCTCAATTACATGGAGGAGGACAAGAACAACAATTGCGATCGGGAACATTATATACTCCCCAAATAGTCGGCTTTGCCAAAGCCATAGAACTTGCATTGGGCGAAATGGAATCCGAATCAAAAAGAGCGATCGGATTGAGACAAATGTTGCAGAACAAATTAAGTCAATTAGAAAACATTTATTTCAACGGACACCCAGAACTGCGTTTACCAGGAAGTTTGAGTGTTAGCGTTGCCGGAGTTGATGGTGCAGCGTTATTATTAGGGGTGCGATCGACCGTCGCAGTATCTTCTGGATCTGCTTGCGCTTCCAGTTCTATCAAACCATCTCACGTCTTAACAGCATTGGGACATTCACCAGAATTAGCCCGCGCTTCGATTAGATTCGGCATCGGTAGATTTAATACCGCAGCAGAAATAGAAAGAGTTGCCAAAACAACGATCGCCGTTATCGAATCTTTACGCAGTGCCAAAGCAACAGCAGTAAACTTTTAATAACAAATAATTGACTCCCAATGTTATCGTTAAGATTAGAGAATTGAGAAATATTAAATTATCGTTAATGAAGGCGCGCAACCCCAAAAAAAGAACAGAGTATAATAAGGCTAAATTGCCTTAGAAAGTCGGCGAGCTTGTCATAATATATTTCTCATCTCAAACCAAAAGTATTCTCAAAAAAAATACTCTGCTCAAAGATGGGGAAAGTTCGCAAAGAATTAGCTCGAACAACCAAACACTAATAGCGTGGGGTTCGCAAATAGAATTCTGGTGTTTAGCTCGAGTGAAAACTAAAAAGTTATAGACGAATTTAAAATATATGGTTCTTAATCTCTACAAGAAATTAGATCGAACGGCCTACGGCCCCGCTTCGCGCCTTCGCCTTCTGCGAACTTCGCTGCTAACTGCTGCAAGAGTATAGAATATCGTCCGACCACGGGCACAGTCACGCATCTTTTCACCACGTTAAAGAATTTTGAGGAAATTTTAGTTAATGGCAAAGCAAATTATTATCGCCGAACAGCATCATATTGCTGCAGTTTTTTGGGAAGATCAAATACAAGAATTAGTTGTTGCCACCGGCATACAACAAGTAAGCGATATTTATTTAGGGTCAGTAGAAAATGTCATTCCCGGAATAGACGCAGCTTTTGTTAATATTGGCGATGCAGAAAGAAATGGCTTCATTCACGTTACCGATCTCGGGCCGTTACGCTTAAAACGCAGCGCAGGGGCAATTACCGAACTACTGACACCCCAACAAAAAGTATTGGTACAAGTAATGAAAGAACCGACGGGGAATAAAGGCCCGAGGTTAACAGGAAATATTACTTTACCCGGACGTTATTTAGTTTTGATGCCCTACGGACAAGGGGTCAAGCTATCGAGAAGGATCAAAGATGAAACCGAAAGATCTCGCCTCAGAGCTTTAGCAATTTTAGTCAAACCAGCCGGAATGGGTTTGTTAGTTCGCACCGAAGCCGAAACCAAAGACGAAAAAGCAATCATGGAAGATCTCGATCTGCTGCAAAAGCAGTGGGAAAAGATTCAACAACAGGCTAATCGGATCGAACCCCCCGCCTTGTTAAATCGCGACGATGATTTTATTCAACGCGTGTTACGAGATATGTACACCGCCGATGTCAATCGGATCGTAGTAGACTCAAACGGCGGGCTGAAGCGGGTTAAAGAACAATTGCGGAATTGGGGTGGCGGCCGGCCTCCTGCAGGGGTACTGATCGATCACCATCGCGAAAGACAACCAATTTTAGAATATTTTCGGGTCAGTGCCGCAGTTAAAGAAGCACTCAAACCTAGAGTAGATTTGCCTTCTGGCGGTTATATTATCATCGAACCCACCGAGGCTTTAACCGTAATTGACGTTAACTCCGGTTCTTTTACGCGATCGGCAACTGCTAGAGAAACCGTACTTTGGACGAACAGCGAAGCCGCTACAGAAATCGCTCGTCAGCTCAGACTGCGTAATATTGGCGGGGTAATCGTAGTCGATTTTATCGATATGGACTCCCCTCGCGATCGCCTCAAACTTCTAGAACATTTTGACAAATCTTTAAAAGCAGATAAAGCCAGGCCTCAAATCGCTCAGCTCTCAGAATTAGGATTGGTAGAATTAACTCGCAAACGACAAGGTCAGAATATTTACGAATTATTTGGAACTCCTTGTCCTAATTGCGGTGGTTTGGGACATTTAGCCCATTTACCCGGAGAACGTAGCGAACAAGCTCTGGTGGCTCCGAGTTCTAACGGCCCCGGAGCGGCTATTTTTAAAACTGCTCCCGAATTAGTCCTCGAAGAAGCAGACGGACTGCTCGATACTGCTTTAGATCTTAATGCTGCTGACGATGTCGAACAACCAGAATTACTCAATCATCCCAGCTATCAAGAGCAAGGATCTGGAAATAATAACAATCGCCGTCGTCGCCGTCGCCGCTTGAATGAGGTTCAAACCAAAGAAGAATCTAGTCCGGTAGAATTGCCTCGGATCGCTCCACCGGAAGTACAAGTACAAGTTGAGACCGAAACAGAGCCTACCGAAGAGAAAAAGACTAGAATGCCATCGCGATCGCGGCGCGATGAAGAGGCACTCGAGAAAATTTCTGTAGAAATGACTCCGATCGAACAAGATGTTTTCGCACTAATGGGGGTTTCACCTCTAATTAGGGTCGATCGCGAATTTAAAGATCCTAAATCAGTCATAGTCTCGATTAAATCCCCCGAATCAGAAGAAGTTTCTTTAACCGATGATGATGTCAATCATCCTGCGGATCCTTTACCTGAAGAGCCAATTGTCGAAGCCGAAACAGAGCCAGAAACAGAACTAGAACTAGAAGCAGAACCAGAAGCAGAACCAATTTCTCCAGAAGAAATAGAAATGGAGGAAGATAATGGCGAATCTGCCGATAATCCTCGTCCTTTAATTCGCCGTCGTCGTCGTCGATCTTCAGCTAAAGAAACTCAAAGCAGTTAATGGCAAAACACAAAAACAATCCTCCTGTTTCATCCTCTCAATTAATTGAGTTAATTGGTAAGGAAGGATTAATTGCTGGTGTCGATGAAGTTGGTAGGGGAGCTTTATTCGGCCCGGTAATGGCTGCAGTAGTAGTTCTCAGAGTTAAAGATCTGCCTCAATTGGTGGAAATTGGCGTTAAAGATAGCAAGCTTTTAAGTGCTAAAAAACGTTCGGGGTCGATCGCGCCAATTCAAAATATAGTTAGTAGTTGGTCGGTTGGTTGGGCTACTGTAGCAGAAATAGATCGACTCAATATCTTACAAGCTTCTTTATTAGCGATGAAGCGAGCTGTAATTAAATTGAAAGTTACCCCAGATCTTTGTCTGGTTGATGGCGATCGCCCGATTCCCGATTTAACCGTACCGCAACAAAATTTAATCGGCGGCGATCGCATTTCTGTGGCAATTTCTGCTGCTAGTATTATTGCTAAGGTCTGGCGAGATGATTTAATCGTTCGTCTGGCCCGATCTTATCCTAATTACGATCTGCCAGCTAATAAGGGTTACGGCACTAAAAAACATTTATTGGCTTTGCAACAATACGGCCCTTCTAAAATGCACAGAATCTCTTTTCGCTCTTGTCGAGTCCCTCAGAAGGGGGGTCACTCAGTCTAGGTAGCAGGTCGGGAGTTTAAATATAATACTCGTTCTACTAACTTTTAATTCTTTTTCAAAATTATTATTCCTCTTGCCTCCTTGCCTCTTGCCTCTTACCTTCTGCCTACTCAACTTTAAAGCGATTGACGCTTTCTTGTAATTTTTGAGCTACTGTTAATAATTCTTCAAAAGAAGCCGAGACAGAACTAGCATCTGCTGAAGTTTGCTGAGATATATCTGCTACTTCGGCAATAGTTTCGCTGACTGCTTCCTCTTCTTGAGATTGGATTGCAGTTGCTTCGGCGATCGCCAGTACCAATTGATTGATTTGAACGCTAGCAAGGGCAATTTTTTCTAAAGAGGAGCGAGTTTCGCCGACTAACCAAGTTCCTTCAACAACTCGAGCCGTTCCTTCTTCCATCGCTGCTACGACTTCGTTAGTTTCGGCTTGAATGCTGGCAACGATTTTTTCGATTTCTGCAGTTGCTTGTGCTGACTGTTGGGATAAAGCCCGTACTTCTTCGGCTACTACGGCGAAACCTTTACCTTGTTCTCCCGCGTGAGCTGCTTCGATCGAAGCATTTAAGGCGAGTAAATTAGTTTGCTCGGCAAAAGTACCGATTAAATTTACCACTTTAGAAATTTTTTGTGAAGATTCTCCCAAACGCTTGATTTTTTTTGATGTTTTTGCTACTGTTTCCCGAATTCCTTCAAACCCATCTACCATGCGATTCATGGCAGTTTCTCCTTCTACAACCGTAACTGAAGACTTTTGCACGGCGATAGATGCTTTTTCTGCATTGCGAGCGACTTGTGCGGTGGCATTGCTCATGCGGCTAATTCGGTTCATTGCTGCTTCAATATCAGCACTTTGCTGTCTCGCACCCCAAGCAAGATCTTGGACTGCAGTTTGATTGATTTTGGTGACGATCGCCACTTGTTCGGAAGCAGTTTTAACTTGAGTTACTAATTGGCGCAGGCTTTCAACGGTGGAATTATAAAAATCTGCGATCGTGCCGATTTCATCTTGGGTTACATTTGCCGATACGGTTAAATTTCCTGATGAGACCGGATCGACTTCTGCAAGCAGTTGAACGGCGCGGTTTTGCAACAATTCTTTAGCTATTTTTTGTTGTTCGAGAAGGTTGCTGCGCTCTAGAGCAACGCCGACTTGAGTCGCAACTTGATAGATTAAATCGATGTCTGATTTTCCCCAGTCACGGGGTCGATCGCATTGATGGACGATACAAAAACTGTCTAGTTGTCCCGAGACTAAAATCGGTGCGACTAAATAAGCTTTAACGGATAAACTCTCCAACTCGCGGCGATCGGCAACGGTTAAATTATTTGTCGTGCTGACATTGGCAATTTCTCTTACTTCTCCTTGTTTGTATAATTCTCTTGTTAGTTCGTCTTCAGTATCGGGAATGATTAAAGTATTTTTGCCGATCGGTTCGATATTTTTGTTAAATTTTTCAGCAATAATTTGATTGCGTTTTGCTTTTTTCCAGTTGACAACGATCGCTCGATCTGAATTTAAAGATTCTTGAAGTTGAGCTGCTGCTGTCTGGTAAATTGATTCTGGATTGAGGGAACTTGCTAGTTTGAAGGTAATATTTTTCAGCAGTTCCGATCGCTTGGCTTCTTGTCCTCTTGCTTCTAATAAGCCGATCCGATCTAGGGTAAGGCCCAACTGGGCTGCAACTTGCTTGATAAAATTAATTTCTCTGGTATGCCAAGAATGGGTATCTTGACAGTGGTGAGCTATCAATAAACCATACAATTGCCCTTGTTTAAAGATCGGCGCGATCAAGTTGGACTTAACTTCCCAGTCTTTCATCAGTTGGACGTATTCTAAATGAAAATTAGCCCTATTTACGTCTTGATTTGCTAATACTCTGCCTCTTTTATATTCTGCCAAGACTGTTTTGGGCATGGACAATTTGCTTATTGTTTGATTTAAAAGACTTTTATATGGAGCTAATACTGATTCGCAAATTATTGTCGCACTGCCATCTTTTTCAAAGCGATAAATTAAAGTTCGCTCTAATTGGAGAATTTTTCTAATTCCGACTGTTACTTTAGAAAAGAGATTTTGTAATTGGAGGCGATCGAAAACTGGCGTGCTAGTTATTTGTACCAAAAAGCGAGATTGAGAAATAGATATGGCCTGATCTTCGATTAATAATTGCAATTCTTCTGCCATATTATTAATGTTGTCGCACAATACTGCTCTTTCATCCGAACCTGATATTTTTAACCGAGTATTGAATTCGCCGCGACCGATTTTTTCTACTGCACCTGCGGCTAGTACGATTGGTTTAATTGCTTTTCTGGCAAATATAGTTGCGATATAACCGACTATTGCCGCAGCTAATAAAACTCCAACAAAAAGAAAATTACGTAATTCTGCAACTGGTGCAAAAGCTTCTTTTGCCGGACGAGAGACAATCAAACCCCAACTATTTTGAATTATATTATCCAATCTATCTATTCTTGTATAGCTGACTAAAACCCGTTCTTTTCTATTATTTTCTTCACCAATATCTAATAATAATTCTGTTGCTATTTCTGATGAATATTTTGATTCTTTTTCTTTACTATTGGCGATTTTTTTGTATAAAATATCAAAATTAGCTAAATCTTCTTTGGCATATTTACCGATATATTCTGTTTCATCCGCAATAAATATTTTCTTGTCATTGCCGATAATTTTATATTCCCAATTTTGAGCGACAATATTATCAAATAATGACTTCAAACTGTCTATATCGATCCGAGTTACGATATAACCGATAATTTCTCCTGTTGGTTTTTCTGCGATCGGTGCAGCCGATACGATACTAGTAATAGAATCATCTCTCAAAGTATCGATCGCAGGACTTTTATTTTCATTGACTAAAGCAATAATTTTGCGAAATTTTCTGACATTAGTAATTTTTTGACCGTTAGCTTGTGGCGAAGACTGGAATAAGAGATTTCCGTTATTATCAAATACAGCAATATTTTTATATTTTACTTGGCTCGCATCGATTACGCTGTCTAATAAAGCTATTTTTTGTGTTGTCGAAGCTGTTTGATTGAGAGTCGGATCTACTAGCATTGGTGAAGATGCGATCGCCTTGGTATTATCTAAAATACCTTGAATGAATATACTAACTTCATTAGCTAAATCTGCGGTTCTACCTTCTTGCTCTATGATGATACTTTCTTTCATAGATTGTCTGGCATAATTAGAGGCATTTCCACCGACAATTACGACCGGCATTACTCCCAAGCAAATCGCGATTATTCTCGCTTTTGTGCCTAGATTTTGTTTGGCCCAAATTTGAATTATTGGAGCAAATAATTTTTTTAATCGCTCGATGGGGGGGGTTTCAGTTTTTACAACAGGTGGCTTGCTTATTTCGATATCAATTCCTTCTTGAATTCGAGAACTTTTAAAATCTATTTTGGTTGCATTTTCAAATGAATCTATTTGTTTGTGTTTTTCTTTCGCTCGAGTCGGTTTGTCAGTAAACTGATTCATAGTAGTAAGATTGGAGATTTAACTTGATTTTTTTTGATAAATAAACTCTTTCAAGTTTGCGCTTGTTATCAGTTTAGAAAGTAGATTTACTATTTAAATAATCAAGTATTCGAGGTAAGGAATTAATTTTTCCTCTTCTAGTAGAGCTTATCGCATTTTCAGTTTACAAAATGTTTTTTTAGCACTAATACTAGAGTCGATACATTGATTTAGATAGATTTTATTGATTGAGTTTTTTTAGAGTTAATATATGTTTGAAAATATCTAATCTTATAAGATAGCAAAAAAATCTTTAAGATAAAACATTCAATTAATCAATTAAAAGAGCAATTTTACCAGTAGTAGATCCTGTTTCGATTTGAGCGTGAGCGATCGCAGCTTGTTTCAGGGGGAAAGTTTGCGACAAATGAATTTTTAATTTACCTTCGTCGATCCAAGTAGCACATTGTTTGAGTATTTCTGTTTGATGTTGTTGAGCGATGCTCGATCCTAATAAACTTGGAGTTAACATTAATACTAAACTAATTCTGAGATTGCGAGTTCTAGCTATTTTTAAATTACCATTATTTAGATTAGGCTCGAGAATAGTAACTATATCGCCATATACTCTTACTGCTTGACAACTATCGTAGAAAACTTTACCGCCGACGGTATCAAAAATCAAGTCTGCACCTTCTCCTTCAGTCCAGTCTAGGGTAGCTTTGATGAAATCATTTTGTTGATAAAGAATCGGATAATCTGCACCTAAATTCCGCACTAATCTTTCTTTATCGGGAGAACTGATTGTGGTTGCAACTGTAGCACCTTCTAATTTTGCCAGCTGAATGGCAACATGACCGACACCTCCAGCACCAGCGTGGATTAAAATTTTTTGTTCTGGTTTAACTCTACCGCGATCGTAGAGTGCTTCCCAAGCAGTAATTAAGACTAAAGGTGCTGCAGCAGCTTCAGCAAAAGATAGACTGGTCGGTTTGTGGGCTACTAATCTTTCTTCTAAAACGGTAAACTCAGCATAATTTCCCGTTCCTTTTTTACCAAGTCCTCCAGCAAAAAAATATACTTCATCTCCTGGTTGAAAACGGGTTACTTCTTGACCGACTGCTTCGATGATTCCAGCCCCGTCACAGCCTAAAATAGCTGGCATTTGCTCCGGGAAAAAAGTGCCGCGACGACGTATTTTCGTATCGATCGGGTTGACTCCTGCTGCTTTGAGTCGCACTAAAATTTCCGTATTAGTTGTAATTTTCGGCTTTGGTACTTGTTGTAATTTTAGTACGTCAGGACTACCTGCCTCCGTCATGACGATAGCTTTCATGTGTAATTAGTATTTATGCGATCGATTAACCTGTTTAATTATCTCATCTTATGGAATAGATATAATCGGCTTGTTAGTTATAAATTTGGCTCTATGAATCTCGCAGATACTGCTGTTAAATTCTATACTTGGAAAGACTATCGTCTCGTTTACGAAGTTAGCGGAAACGAAACCTCATCGGATACTCCAGGATTATTACTGATTTATCCGATCGGAGTTGGTTTATCTCGTTGCTTTTGGCATCCTTTTATCGCCAGTTATTTAACTACAGAAAATCCTTTACCAGTTTACAATCCAGATTTGCTCGGTTGCGGTGCAAACGATCTGCCTCGTTTGGCTTATTATCCTGAAGATTGGGGCGCACAATTGCAATATTTTCTCGAAACAGTAGTTAAAAAACCGGTTATAGTTATAACCCAAGGTGCATCAGCTCCAGTTGCATTTAGTTTAGTCGAAAAATGTTCCCAATCTAATTTAATTAAAGGACTAATTTTTGCCGGCCCTCCTGCTTGGAAATTAATCTCTAAAAAAGGCAATTCCTTACAACAAAAATTGCTTTGGAATTTGTTATTTGATACTCCTTTTGGTGCTGCATTTTATCGCTATGCCCGTCGCCGCAAATTTTTAAAATCTTTTTCAGAGCGTCAATTATTTGCCAATAGGAATGATGTCGACGATCGTTGGTTGGATACTTTAGAAAAAGGTGCGGCAGATCTCCAAACTCGTCATGCCGTTTTTTCTTTTTTAGCTGGTTTTTGGATAGATGATTATTCAGATGTAATTAGTAGTATTTCTCAACCGACTTTAGTTATTTTTGGCGATCGCGCTTCTAGTATTAGCAGCACCGGAGCGACTGAAACTCCAGAAGAAAGATTAGCATTGTATTTAAAACATTTGCCGAACGGACAGGGAAAAATTATTCCGGGTCGTAATGTTTTGCCTTACGAATCTACCGCTGATTTCGTTGGTGTCGTCAGCGATTTTGTTAGACAAATCGTAAAATAATAACTAGTTTTGTTCGGTATTAATAATAGCAGATAACGGACAATATTGTCCGTTAATTTCGAGATTTTTTGGCTAATTAGATAAGATCGTCTCGATCGCAAAAGTTTAATTATAATATCAATTACCTCAAATAATGCTACAGATCGATTTTCCAAATCTGTTGCCTGTTGCCTATCGTCAGCGAAACCTAGTAACTCTAAACAGAATTAGTATAATTCTCCAAATCTAAACTGCTAGAAAAAAATTAATCTCGTTATTTTTGCTTTAACTGTTAACTTATTTATCTAATAGTTTTTAAAAGTTACTATGATGGTAGAATACAAGCATAACAAGTTTTAGTGAATCGTTTACTTTTCTCTAGTAACTTTAGCTCGATCTTATTGTTCGAGAAGCGATTAGATCGGGCTAATTACTTATCAGCTTGTCTAACTTTTTTAAGTTAAATATTCCTCAACAATCTTGACAATTCTTGCCGCAGCGCGACCGTCTCCAAAAGGATTAATAGCCGTTGCCATTTGTTGATATTGAAGAGAATTCTCCAATAATTCTGTTGCTGAATTTAAAATTGAATCCGGTTTAGTTCCGATTAATTTAGCAGTTCCTGCGGCGATCGCTTCGGGTCTTTCGGTTGTTTCTCGCAATACCAAAACTGGTTTACCCAAACTAGGAGCTTCTTCTTGCAAACCTCCAGAATCTGTTAATAAGAAATAACATCTCGAAATCGCTCCGATTAATCGAGCATAATCTAAAGGTTCTGTCAAAAAAACTCGCGGATGAGCTTTTAATGCGGCTTCGATCGGGCCTCTTACTGTAGGATTGCGGTGCATCGGTAACAATAAAGCTGTGTCCTTAAATCGATCTAAAATTAGTCGAAATCCTTTCAAAATATTTTCTAAAGGTTCTCCCCAGTTTTCTCTTCGGTGAACTGTTGCTAATAAAACTCGATAAGAATTCCAATCTAAATTGGCGATGTTGCATTCTGGTTTCTTTTCTGCAACTTTTAGCAGCGCGTCAATTACGGTATTTCCGGTGTGATATATTTTGCCAGTTACATCGGATCGCTCTAAATTTTCGACGGCTTTTTTGGTCGGCGCAAAATGCAATTGCGCTATTTGGGAAATTAAACGACGATTGGCTTCTTCTGGATAGGGATCTAAAATATTATCGGTACGCAACCCTGCTTCTACGTGGGCGATCGCAATTTTTTGATAAAATGCGGCCAATGCTGCGGCAAATGCAGTCGCCGTATCTCCTTGAACGATAACTAATTGTGGTTTGATTTCGGAGTAAATTTCTTCTAGACCTTGCAAACTGCGACAAGCGATCTCGGTTAGGGTTTGTTTTGGCTGCATTATTTTCAAATCGCGATCGCTTTGTAATTGAAATAATTGCATTACCTGTTCTACCATCTCTCGATGCTGTCCCGTTAAAATGACGTAAGTCTGGAAATTTGGGGCGTTTCGGAATTGTTGAATCACTGGAGCTAATTTAATTGCTTCAGGACGAGTTCCTAAAGTAATACAAATTCTTTTCATCGATCGATCGCAAATATGAAAAAACCCGGTTATTTCCGGGCCATATCATCTTATCTTCAAAAATTAATTTTTTTGTTGAACTCAGATAAATTTAAAATTATTTTTTATTTTTGCTCTGGCATGTCGCAGCTAATGGGGCAGGATGCATAAGTAGTTTCGTATTTTGGTTCCGCATCTCCGTGCAACCAACTTAACCAAGTAACGTCTTTGGGGTTAATTCCTTTAACAGCTAATACTGCAGCACCTAATAATACGGCTAAAACGTTGAGTGCAGCGATAATTGCAGCGACGAAAATCACGGAGCTAATTGGCATTACTGTGTGGAGTACCATAACTGCCAAAACGCCGATTGATACTAATACGAAGCCTACAGGGAATCCTACTACTAACAAGCAAACTGATAGGGTAAAACTCCAGATTAAAAAGCTTTTGATACCTGTTAAAAGACCGTTCTTTTGTACGTTTTCTTGACTAGTTAATTGCATCTATTTTTTCTCCAGTATCTATTTGAAACAAGTTTTTGGAAATCGAGCTGTTATTAGCCAGTATAGTAAGCTTTTTTGATTAAATTAGAGAAACGTTACATATGTTTATTAGCTTTTATAAAACTTAATAAATATAACTCTTGACTAAAATAACCTCTTGTGCATTAATCCTGAAAAAATCCTAAAAAACCTTAGTCAGAGATTTAATTAATTTAAACAACCTTTAATCTTAACTAAAATTTACATAATCAGCTCGTTTTCTCATAATTATAGGTGCGATTTGAAGATTAAACCTTTTAGTCTAAATTGAAATAAAAACGCGATTTTTCCCTTAAGTAGCAGGATCTCAGTCGTTTTGATTCACAAAAGAGCGATCGATGAAGGTCTGATTTTGGGAAAAGTAAACATATAAGAAATTATTTGCAATCGCAAACTCCTCAAAAATGACACAATCGCAACGATCGCCGATTATACCTCCCGAAAACGAAGAAACCAGAATTAGAAAACCAAGACCGTCCCTAGGAAAGAAAAATAATCAAACAGAAGAAACTCGCATCATGCGAGGAACACCACCAGCAACAGAATCAACTCAAATTCGCAAAACTCCCCCACCAGCAACAGAATCAACTCAAATCCGTCAAACTCCCCCACCGGCAACAGAATCAACTCAAATTCGCAAAACTCCCCCACCAGCAACAGAATCAACTCAAATCCGTCAAACTCCCCCACCAAGACCACCAAGACCGACTAATTTAACCAAGTCAACACCCCCAGTCCATTCCCTTGCACCGGGTCAACCTACTTTAGAGAGAATTATCAATTTTGCCAACGAATCCGGCTATTCCGACATTCACCTTGGAGTAGGGGAAGTACCGCGAGTCCGCGATCGCGGCGAAATGGTTTTAACTGACTTTCCAGTAACAGATAAAGATACTTTTATGAGTTGGTTAAGCGAAGTTTTGATTCAAGAAGAAATCGATCGCTTTGAAGATACTTTAGAATTTGATGGTGCGACTCAATATCCATTTGCCAGGGTAAGGATTAATGTTTTTGAAACTTTAACCGGATCTGCGATGGTGATGCGACTGATTCCCCTAAAAATCTTAACCCTCGAACAATTAAAACTCCCAGAAGTATTTAAAAGTATTTCCGACGCTCATAAAGGGTTAGTCTTAGTCACCGGGCCGACTGGTTCGGGTAAATCGACTACGATGGCGGCAATGGTGGATTATATTAATAAAAATCACGCCAAACACATTATTACAATTGAAGATCCGGTTGAATTCGTCCACAGAAGTCGCAAATCTCTGATCAAACAAAGAGAAGTCGGGATGCATACCAAAAAATTTGATAATGCCCTCAAAGCAGCTTTAAGGGAAGATCCAGATATCATTCTCATCGGGGAAATGCGGGATAAAGAAACGGTAAATACCGCCCTCAAAGCTGCACAAACAGGTCACTTGGTGATGGGAACTTTACACACCAACAGCGCGGTAAAAACCCTAGAAAGGATCCTCAGTTTATACAGTGCTGAGGAACAAGATGCCATGCGTACGGCTTTATCCGAATCAATTGTATCGATTATCTCTCAAGGATTGTGTCGCACCACCGACGGTAAGAGGGCAGCTTATCACGATATCTTAATTAACACCGAAACAATTAAAGATTATATTCGCCAATCTAAATACGACGAAATTGTTGAATTAATGAAAGATGGTGAATTCGATGGTATGGTGACTACCAATAAAGCTCTGTTTAATCTTTACCAACAAGGACGAATTACTGAAGAGACTGCTTTAGAGCGATCGCCTACTCCCAATGAAATGGCTCAATGGTTGCGAGGTAGAGTTTAGATTCAGCATGAAGGCAGAGACAAGACAAAAGGATTTATCTCATCAAAATTTAATCTTTCTAGCTTAAATCTTCTGCCTTCAGGCCGAAGGGGATGAGAATAATTATAAAATTATTAGTAAAAGATTATCGGAAAATGTCTTGCTGCCCCAAATATTTAAAGGAATTGCTTTATTTACACCGGGGGGAGATTTAATTTATTGTATCGATCCCAGTAAAAGGGGTCGTTGGCATATGCATTTATGCGTTAGTTTACAAGAATTATTAGGTTTGTCAGAGCCTCCCCATTTTCTAGTTCCGGGATATACTGCTACTGTAGATCGATGGTTCGATCCTCGGACTCGAGAGGTTAAGATATCTGCCGAGATATATCCTCCAGTAAGACGCTACCAAGAGCTATTAAATGCAGTTTTTAAAACTGAAAATTTAATTTGGCAAACTGCACCTTGGACTGAAGAGTTTTGCAATCCGATAGTGATCGAAACTTATCGCGATCGCTTTCCTCAACTTTGGCAAGAAAGAGATTTAATTGCTTGTCTCGATCTCAGTCAAAAAATTGCTAGCCTCGACGCTCAAGAGGGGATTGTTCCTCAATTACTCGAAAATTCGCAAATTTCTCCACCAACACAAACCAGAAATTCACAATCCTCCCACACTTATGTTTTGCGTTTATTTGTTTCTGGCGATCGCCGCTCTAATGAGGTGATTTTAGAGCGAATTTATCATCTTCTCGAAAGAGGTTTAGGTCATCCCTATACCCTCAAAGTTATAGATATTTCTAAACATCCCGAACAAGCAGAAACAAATCACGTTTCTGCAACTCCTACATTAGTTAGGGTCTGGCCTCATCCGGTGCGGCGAATTGTGGGACAATTAGAAGATATTCCACGGGTTTTACAAATACTTACTTCTTCTTCTTAAAAATGTCTTTAAAAATATTTGCAACTATTGTCTACGGTATTTTAGTTTTCGTTGGTGGGATTATCGGATATTCTCGAGCCGGAAGTAAAAAGTCTTTAATAGCTGGGTCGATCGCTGGTTTACTTCTACTCTTTGCGGCGATCGCCCAAATTTTTAACCTCGGTTTTGGATTGGCGTTAGCCAAAATAGTAACTTTGATACTGTTGGTTGTTTTTACTATTCGGCTAATCAAAACTCGCAAATTTATGCCTGCTGGCTTAGCTCTCGTAACCGGGACGATCGCTTTAATCGCGATGTTTTCCTAGTTACTCTTTCTTTAAGCTAAAGTTTCTGGACAATAACCGAGTCCTTTAGTAAACTGCTTGCGAAATGCTTCAATATCATTTTTATTTGGCAAGCCGTGAGAAACTACTGCTACTTGATAGCGACGCATTACTTCAATTGGAGATTGACCTGTTTCTAAACTCCAAAACACCATCTGCAAGCGAATTTCTGGTTCGTAAACAATACCTAATTCTGCCATAAAAGCACGAAAATCACCGTCTTGAGAAGGATCTAAAGGTTTCTCGAAATTCACTTTAACAATCCAACCGTCAATCCGATGAATTACGGTCATCGAAGCAACCGAAAATTTATTAGTAAAACTTAAAAATTCAATAACGCGCAGGGTTAGACTAGCGTTAGCTAAGAAAAAAATATAATCCATTTGTTACCCCCTTTACCAACAGTTACATGATTGGCTACTAATCTAGTGTGACAAGAAATATAATGCGAGGGTAGGGGAGATCCCCCCGACTTACCGAATACATTATGGGGGAGATCACCCAATTTTTACCTGCCGTTAACAATGAATCCAGATTGTTTGCTTTCAAACTATGATTATCAATTGCCTCAAGAGTTAATCGCTCAAGATCCCGTAATTCCAAGAGATCGATCTCGTTTATTGGCGATCGATTCTCCTACTACTTTTACTCACTCGATTTTTAAGGACTTACCTAGCTGGCTTTTGCCAGGAGATTTGCTCGTTCTCAATAATACTCGAGTCATTCCTGCGCGACTTTACGGGCGTAAATCTACTGGGGCTAATGTCGAAATTCTCCTGCTTGAAAAACAACAAAAAGATGATTGTTGGCTGGCTTTAGTCAAACCAGGAAAGCGTTTTAAACTGGGCAGCGAAATAACTTTTGAGCCAATCTGCGATCGCCTTAATTTCAATATTAAAGCCAAAGCGATCGCTAAAGATGAAGCTACTGGAGGGCGAATTTTAGAATTTGAGATTCCTTCAGGTTATTGTTTTGAGGAAATTTTGGACTATTTTGGTAAAATTCCTTTTCCTCCTTATATTAATAGGTCTCAATCTCAAGCTTCTCAATATCAAACAGTTTACGCTCGAGAGTGGGGTTCGGTAGCAGCACCTACTGCTGGGTTGCATTTTACCAAGGATTTGTTAGCAACTTTAACATCGAAAGGAATCAAGCAAACTTACGTAACATTGCATGTCGGTGTCGGGACTTTTCGCCCCGTAGAAGTAGAAGATATTACAACTCATGGGATGCATTCGGAATGGCTGGAAGTGCCCTTAGAAACAATTGAATTAATTAAAGAAACAAAAGCCAGGGGCGGCCGAGTTATTGCTGTCGGGACGACTGTGGTGAGAGCATTAGAGGGGGCAGCAAATAAACAAGAAGTTTTAGCACCTTTTTACGGTAAAACCGATTTATTTATTTATCCTGGTTATCGCTGGAAAATTGTCGATGGATTAATTACTAACTTCCATTTACCCCGTTCGAGTTTGTTAATGTTAGTCAGTGCGATGGTAGGGCGCGATCGCTTGTTAAGTTTGTATCGAGAGGCGATCGAGCAAAAATATCGTTTCTATTCTTTCGGCGATGCGATGTTAATTTTACCCGAAGCGAGGATTTATTAAATTTGCTTTGGCAATAGTGATTAATAAGTACCAAGTAGGGAAGTTTTACTCGAAGGCAAAAGGCAATAGGGTTTTAAGTAATCAGTAACCCCTCAGCGATTAGTTAGTAGTTAGTGGGGTTTTAAGTTTATATAGCAGTCGAAGTAAAGGTTATGACAATTTTATCTGTTACCTACTACCTACTAACTATTCCCTGCTTTTACAATTAGTGTCCTAATCTATAGTTCAGTTGCTATAACT
>JASJCW010000238.1 GCA_030065265.1 Prochloraceae cyanobacterium | reverse complement strand
AATCTTTCTCCTTTGCTAACGGAAATTATTGCTAAAGCTTCAGAAAATTAATCATTAAACACTTTAGCGCGATACGACAGAATTTCCATCCTGAATTTCTTCAGAAGGATATAAAATTACCGTTTCTCCTGGCTGCAAGCCACTTTCTACCACTGCTTCAAAATTATTGCGCTTTTTGATTGCTATTTTTCGTTTGATAGCCTTATTTCCTTCAACTACGAAAGTACACCAAGCTTCCTCACAGGCAAATTTTGCACTTACAGGGATTACGAGTACGTTTTCCTCTTCCCAAATGACGATCTTCGTATCGACTCTGTATCCATCTCCTAAAGTAGCTGGAGGATTAATTATTTCAGCGATAACATTTACTCTTTGTTCCTCTACTCCCAAAGCAGATACTTCAGTGAATGCTGCAGGTTCGATATATTTGACTCGAGCAGTTAATTCTTGTTCTCCACCCCAGTGTTCGATCGAGATCCGATCTCCAGGTTGGATTTTAACCGCATCCCGAGAAAGTACATCGATAACTAATTCGATATTTTGGCGATCGCCTAACTCTACGATCGGCGTACCTTCTTTGATATATTTTTCACTTTCTTCTAAGACTCTTAAAACATCGCCGTTTACTGGGGCGTAAATTGTCGTCCTTGCAGCATCATCAGCTAGTTTAGCTAGTTCCGATCGCACTCGGTTAATTTGAGCGTCGTACACCGATAGCATATAATCTGGATCTTTCCTTTCGGCTTCGATGACCTTAAGTTCCTGTTTTGTGGCGACTAATTGAGCTTTTTTACCATCTAAAGTTCTTTTAACTGCTTCTAACTCTCTGCTGCGAGTTGTTTCTAACAATTGGGCGATTTCGAGTTCTTGAGTGGAAATAACTCCTTGCGCTAGTAATGTTTCTAGCCTTTCGCGATCGCGGGTTGCTTGGTTTAAGGCTGCTTCAGCTCTCAATACATTTGCACTAGCTTCTTGCAATTCTGCTTCCGCACTACTTATATCTGCTCGAGCTTTGGCGATTGCTTCTCGTTTGGGGCGTAAGGTTTCAACACCGATCTTTTGTGCTTCTAATTCTTGCAATCGGTGTCTTGCTTCCCGTACTTTAGTATCTTGGGGGAGGGGATCGATCTGGGCGATCGGCATTCCTTTGACAACGCGATCGCCTTCATCTAATTTAATTCGTCCCAGTCTTCCTTCTACTGGTGCGGAAACTACATAGCGAGATTTTACTCTGGTTTTTCCTTCGGCATCTACTGTAACGAAAAAGTCTTTGCGATCGAGTTTTTGGGTATCGACTTTTATCGGAGAGGGCCGCATCGCTAATACTATTAAAGTAAGAGTGCCCAATCCTGCAAGAGTATAAATTAGTTTTTGTCTTAAATTTTTGATTTGCTGCGATTTTTTTGGCTTTTTTTCTTCTGAAGATATACCTTCTCTATATTCACTTTTTCCTTGAATTTGTGTCATTCCATTACACTCCTTGATTTTTCGAGCGTCTGCTTCTATTTTCAAAGCTGCGATCGATTCGATCTATATTTCTATATATTTTTGTAATAAAATCCTTTTCTCAATCGACCTTTTTGAGTAAAACTTAAGTAACTTGCGACCGCTAACGAGCAGAAAATTAGTTTAGCATTATCCGATCGATTACATTTTTAATTAAGCAATTAATAATCTTTATCTAACCAATCGATCTTGTAGATGATTAGATTTATTTAGGCAGATTTAAGATTATCTTCTTTTAAATTTTACTCCTAACAAACTCAGATCTGCTTTTACTTTTATTAAGTTTTTTTTAGTAGTATTTCTGTTAAGATGTATAGCTAACTAACAGGCTGAAATATAGATTTGCAATCAGAGCGATCGCAATAAAAGAAGTTTGATTATCTACAAGCAAAATTGGCTCAGAAATTAAGCAGAAATTTTAATTTCACCTCGACCTAATTTTTCTAAAAATTCTGAAACGCTAGAACAGCCCAATTTTTTGATAATTGGTTTGACACCTTCCCAACCAGCATCAGTAACAGTTAAGTTTCTTCGCTTTTTCTCTTGCGATAAATAACCTTTAGGTCTACCACCACCCCTACCAGGATATAAATTAGCTAGGCTATTAGGATGTTTGCCTTGAGGATATTTTTTCTTTTCAGTTGCCATTGTTTTGCTTATTTTCACTAGATCTTAACTATAAAATAACATCCCCGATAGTTTTTAAAATTTTATAGTTTATTTTTAGATTTTATCCTGTATAATACTGGCATTGATAAACAAAAGCGATCGCCAATACCTAAATAAAGCGATCGCTTCAAAAATCAAAAACGTTAACAGATATGATACCAAACCGAGCAGAAAAAACACAAGTCAATTCCAACTCTAAGATTTCGTATAATTTTCGCAAGGCCCATCCCCTGCTTAGATTTGTCACCGAGGAAACAGTTGCATTTTTATTTGCGATCGAAGTAGAACAAATTTATCGGATCGAATGTTGGCAACACGTTGTTTACGTCCATGCAGAGGGAGTAAGTAGATTTGTTAGCTATGCCGATTTTCCGCCCGTAATCGCCACCCAAAAGCCGCAAAAGAAAGATTTTATCTATTGGCGCAAACGCTGGGTTAAGAAAACTAAAACAAGAAAAGCACCCGAATTTTGGGTCAAATTTTACACGCAAAAGTTTGTTGAAGCTAGATCGATCGAGCAACTCAAGGAATGGGGCAATTTAATTGCTATTTTTAAATTTGTTTTTGAACAAGTTAATATAGAGCGTCTGCGAGAAAATTATGCTTATCAAAGATTTTTAAAATCAAAATTCCAATAAATTGAACGGTTTGTATCCAATTTTATTGCAAGCTAGTTAAAGTTAAAACATTTTTTCGTTAGAATCCATTCTAATTAAGCGAGTACAATCTCTAGCAAACCATTCTGCATAACGTTCGGCAGATTTATTATCTCGACTCCACACTCTTTTGTCTGTGTGATGCCCGAGTTCGTGAAGCAGAACATCAAACAGGTAAAATCGTCTCAGACTCAATCGATCGAACTCTAACCACCAACCTCCTGACTCGTCCTGCTTCCATTTAGCTCCCATCGACTCGTATTCTTTAACAGTCGTTGGTTTCGGAAGTGTTCCCCAATATTCTACTAACATCCAGCGAGGGAATGCGTAAAGATAAATTCTTCCAGACTGATAACAACCATATTGGAAATGTTTTTTAGATGCTTTAAGCTGTTTTGAAGTCCCACCTAAAAGATAAATCCCCTCTAGAGAATTTAGCAGCTTTGAGGAAACTTTACTTAATATTTTTTTCACATCTTCTGGACTAACAGGATGAATAAATTCAGAATGCAAATTGCGAACGTAAATAGGAATTAATACTGAGCCTATTTCAATCTTAAGTTCAGACCTTAAGCGATCGGGAAGTGTAGAAATTTCTAGATCGAAGGGATCGTACTCAGACCAATTTGTATATTTAGATTCAGAATAAATATTGGATCTTCGGCCACTACTAAGCTTTAAACCTGACATCTCTCTGCTTTGTATCTTATCTTATTATATTTCAATCATAATACATTGTATTAGCAAAGTCGGGTCTTGGTTTTCAATCTATATAAATAAAACTATTCTCTAGTTTTCAAAACAGCAATTAAATCTAAATTATTGAGCTGCCGACGAATAATAAAACCGGAAATAAAAGCGGTAATTAAAGTGACTAAAAAAGTAAAAGCATAGGCAGATTTTGTGACAATTAAAGGCAGCCTGAAAAGCTCTTGATTGTATGCCGCAGACATAAAAGCAGCAAAACTATATCCTAAAGCAAAACCGATCGGAATTGCTAATAAAATGAGTATGGCTTGTTCGCCTAATAAAATAAAAGCAATTTCTCCTTTAGTAAAACCCAAAATTCTTAAACTAGCTAATTCCCGACTTCTTTCTGATAAAGCAATTCTCGCCGAATTATAAACAACACTAAAAGTAATAATGGAAGCAAATGTTACTAAAACAAGCGTCATGATTCGCATATTTCTGCCGCTCATTTCATTAAAACTATCCAAAGCTGCTTGACGAGTAGTAAAAGCGGCGATCGCGGGAATTTCTTTGAGACGAGTATATAGTTTGTCAGCTAAATTAGCATCTACACTTAAATAAGCCCCGGAAATAGTTTGTCCTTCGCGCATTAATCTATTGAGGGCATTAATTTCCATATAAGCAGATAAACCCATCAATTCATCTACCAATCCTACTACGCGGATCGATCGCACCGGGCGATCGGCTTCTAAGACTTCTACTGTTAAAAGATCTCCAGGTTTTACGTGCAATATTTCGGCTAATTTTTTGGTTAAAACTACTCCATCGGGAGGTAAATTAACTCGATTGAGATCTCGATCGATCGGACGTAATAATTCGCCGTTTGCTTGAATGCCCGTCAACCCGATACGATGTTGGTAGTGTTCGTAACGCAGTTTAGCCGGTACGGAGCGAAACACCTCCGATCGAATTACTCCAGGTAATTGTGCCACTTCGTAACGAGTTCTTGCTGGCCTGGGTTCGTTAAATACAATAGTGAGATCTTCTCTTTGCACGTGGCGAAATTGCACCTCAACTAAATGGGTAATCGCATCTTCAAAATACCTTCCGGTGAGTAAAATAGCTACAGCTAAAGCAATTCCTAAAATAGAAAGACTTGCTTGAATTGGTTTTCTTTCTAAATTTCGTAATATAATCCTTCCTGCAGGAGAAAATAACTTTTGCAAGCCCCATCTTTCAACTAAAGTTGGTTTAAATTCCGGTGGAGGTTCGGGGCGCATCGCCACCGCAGGAGGCAAGGAAACGGCTTTATAAACGCTTTTTAAACCGCCAATTACGCCCCCGAGGATACTGATACAGATTGCACTAAATACCACCCGCCAATCGGCATTGTAGCGAAACAGGGGAAAACTAAACAAATCAGCATAAATTCCGGTTAGACCGTTACCCATCCACAAGCCTAAAATAGTTCCTAATGTCGCCCCACATAGGACGATCGCCATGACAAATTTAAGATAATGAAAGCCGATCGCTGCTTTTGTGTAACCGAATGCTTTCAATATGGCTATTTGTTCTCTTTGCGTCGCAATTAAACGAGAAAGTACCACATTAAGTAAAAAAGCTGCGATCGCTAAAAATAAGGTCGGTATCACTGTCGCCATATTTTCTAACTCTTTTATTTCATTAGAAACAATATAGTTAGATAGCTGATCTGCTCTCGGATAAGCGCCCAATCCGCCGTAAGGTTCTATAATGCGATCGAGGCGATCGATAACATACTCTTCCTTCGCATCCCGACTCAGGGTGAGAGTAACATTATTAAAAGCCCCATCCATATTGAAAGCATTTGCTAAAGCTTCCCTTTCGATCCAGAGAATGCCAAATCTTTCGTTATCGGGAGATAAAGATCCTCCCCCTCTAATTTCATAGACGTATTCTGGAGAAATAGCAATGCCGACGATGCGTAATTTTTGCCAACGACCGTTAATTACTGCTCCTAGTGTATCCCCTAAATCGAGATGATTAGCTTCTGCAAAAGCTTCGCTTATTAATACTTCATCTGCTTTACCAGCTTCAATATATCTACCGCGACGAATGTAAATATCGTTTAACATCGGATTTTGTACCGAAGGTAAAGATATCATCCTTCCTGTCGCTGGTTGTACTTTTTCGGGGATACTTACGATAACATCTACGACTATTCTGGTTTGAGTTTGGGCTACTCCGGGTATTTCCGCAATGCGATCGCGCAAACTTTCTGGTGCTCTTTTTAAGCTAGCAAAAACCTCAGCAAAACGATAGCGATCGTAATAAGCAGTTTGAGTTAACTTGAGGGAATCATAGGCACTCGCAGACATAACAAAACTAGCAATTCCGCAACTAACCACTAATGCGATCGCGATTAATTGCCCCCATTGTCTCAACAAATCCCGCCATAATTTTCGATCTAAACAATTCATTTTTATTTGGTTAATGGTTAATGATGATTTCTCTACTTGGTTGTTTGGTTAGTGGTTAGTGGTTAATGATGATTTCTCTACTTGGTTGTTTGGTTAGTGGTTAGTGGTTAATTATTTTTTTCCTACTAACTACTAACTACTAACTACTAACTACTTCCCTGAGACTACCATTCCAACTCGCTAGGTGTAACCTTAACTCGATTGTGCTTAATATGAGTAATTTCCCCGCTTCGCATCGTAATTACTTTATCCGCCATCGCTGCAATTCCGGCATTGTGAGTAATAATAGCTGTAGTCGTACCTAATTCTTTGTTTACCCGCTCGATCGCCTCTAATACTCGCTTTCCGGTTTGAAAATCTAAAGCCCCCGTCGGTTCGTCGCATAGCAATACTTGGGGACGTTTGGCGATCGCCCTTGCTATGGCAACTCTTTGTTGTTCTCCCCCCGAAAGTTGGGCCGGAAAATGATCGATGCGATCGTCCAAACCGACTAATCCTAAAGCTTCTCGAGGACGCATGGGATGGGATGCAATTTCTGTAACTAAAGCTACATTTTCCTTAGCCGTCAGACTGGGAATTAGGTTATAAAACTGAAAGACGAACCCAACATATTCCCGACGAAACTGAGTCAAAGCTGCATCGCTAGCTAGTGTTAAATCCCGGCCTTTAAACCATACTTTACCTTCAGTCGGAACATCCAATCCTCCCAAAATATTCAATAAAGTTGATTTACCGCTTCCAGAAGGGCCGAGCAAGACGATTAACTCTCCTTCAAATAATTCTAAATCGATCGATCGCAAAGCTCTAACTTTTACTTCTCCCATATCGTAAGTTTTGCTAACTGCTTCCATTTGGAATACAGTTTTTTGCTGGGTATTAGTATTAATTCCTGTCACGATCTAAATCCTCTCAAGGGAAGCAGGGAGTAAGGAAATAGGCAGTTTTTAGGTTAGTAATTAGTTCGTAAAATAAAAATTTTGGAATAAAACCACCCAACTCTGTACTCTCAAGTAATTTTCTCTGCTGCTATATTTAGATTTTACTTTCAAATTTAAGGATTAGATCGTAAAGAAAAAGTATAGTTACTGTTTCACGCAATCTGACATAATCTGAATTTATTGCATAACTCGAGCTTTTTCTTTTACTTGTTCTTGCAACCAATTATTAAATAATTCGTTAAGAAGTTGCTGGCTAATTTTGGGATCGAGTTCTGGAATAATTAACTCTTCTAATCGTGCGATGATATGCCATTGTTCTATTTGAATTGGTTGTAATAATTGACCCGATCGACTTTCTGCGAGGTTTTTAGCCAGAATTGGATGGAGACTGCTTAATAAAACCGGCCCTATTTTCCCTCCAGTTAAAGCTTCGCGACCTTGAGAATGTTGCTGTGCTAATTCGCTAAAAGAACTTTCACCTTTTTCTAAACGGGAATAAATTTCTTGAACTAAATTAGAATCTTGAACTCTAATCATCAAATAAGTTACTTGACTTAGCTGTTTTTGACGCTGCTGAAAATAAGAGGGTAATTGTTTTCCCCAAGTTATTTGTTTAAATTTTTCGATTTTCAGCGATCGCCTGACTGTATTTTGCAATTGTTCTAAACTAATATTGCGAGTTTTTAATAATAGCTCTAAGGCTGCTGGCGATGTCAAATTATTTTGTTGTTTGAATTGTTGATAAGCATTTTTTTCTTCTTCAAGAGTATTATGAATCCCCGCGATCGCCCCATCGACAATTACTTGTTGAATTAATTGGGGTAACATTTGATATCGCTCCAATAAAGAAACTATTTCTTTGCCGTTAAAGTTGCGATCTTTGATTTGTAAAATTTCCGTTCCGGTACTTCCTTTTCCTTTTACTTCGCTATTTAATAGATCTGCTTTTGTGGGAAAAGGTTTTGCCTTTTTGCTTTTCGCTGAAGCCGATTTTTTAGGTTTAATTTCTCCGGTTTCGATCCATTTTAAATGTTGAGGTAATAGCTTAGCTAAATCGTAATTTTTTAAAATAGTCTCTCTAGCTTTAACCCTTAATTGAGCCATGCGATCGGGATGATTTAAAACTTCTTCGACGCGATCGGCTATTTCATTAACAGAGAAAAAATCTACTAATAACCCGTTAACCCCATCTTGAATTAATTCTCTGACTGGAGCGGTATTAGAACCGACAATTAAACAACCGGTAGATAATGCTTCTAACATCGACCAAGATAAGACAAAAGGTCTAGTTAAATAGATATGCACCGAAGATGCTTTTAATACTTCTAAATATTCCGTGTAAGCTAAATAACCAGTGAAATGAACTCTCGATAAATCTAAGGGAAATTTTTCGAGCATGACATCTTTATAATTCTTGCCATCGGGTAAATTTTTCCCGTATGCAACTCGATTTTCTCCGACAATTACAAAGTGACAGTTCGGCCTTCTTTCTTGAAGGATAGCAATAGTTTCGATTAACTGAGGAAAACCGCGATAAGGTTCCATTCCCCTAGCTACATAAGTAACAATTTCATCTACTTTTGAAAGGTCTAATTCTATTCTGGGGATGACTAATTTTTTACCAGGTTCGGGTCTAAAAAATTCTGTATTGATACCGTCGTGCAGTACGGTAATTTTATCGTGATATTCTTTTGGAAACTGTTGCTTTTGCCAAAGAGTAGGAGAAAGTCCGCGATCGCAACTGTATAAATCTGTTAAAATTGGTGCATTCTTAAGCCTAATCCTAGCTATATCGTCGGCCGATAAGGGATCTGTCGGATCGAAGTCAGCATCAGATCCTCTAGCATTATAAAACCATTCAAAATAACATAATAATTTAGCTTGAGGAAAAGCATCTTTCATTAATAAAGTCGGCCCCCAACCCGAATGGCCGTAAACTATATCGGGAATGAATCCTTCTGACTTGAGACTTTCAGCTAAACGGTAAACTGCTTGACCTTGAAGCACTGCATTTTCTAAGGTTTTAACGTAATGATGGGTTTCTGGATGAGCGTTGCGAGATACTTCGTATAATGCTTTATGAACTCCTGGTATTTCTCCTTCTTTGCGTTTCGTTCCGAAAACTACTTGATGTCCCTTTTCTTGTCCTAAAGCTGCGGCTAAATGGCGAAATTGAGCGGGAAAATTAGGATGTAAAAATAAAATACGCATTAATTTAATTTTTAGCTCGAGCGAACTTAATTCTGCAATTATTTTGAGTTTTATTGTATATGTTTTATGTCGAGTTTCGCGATCGCTTTTATTAATATTAGATTCGGTGAGAATGACTCAGCTAAAAAAACAAAATACAATTTTTCAAATTTTATATATTTTTAAACCGATTAAAAAGTTTTGCGGTGACATTGCGATCGATATATCCCCAATAGAAGCTGAGCAATTAGAAAAAATTTTTAAAGCTAATTTTAAAGAAAATTATTGCAAAAATTAATATCAAAATCCTTAATTTGCAGACAATTAGTTTCTAATCTTAGGATTCTACGAGATGCGATTCATATTCAGACTGCAAAGTATATTTTACTTTTGTAGCAGCTTTTTATATAAAAAAAACTTATATCTTTTCATCAATTCAATTTTTTTTAAAATGTCAATATTGTTAAACAATTGCGAAGTTTTATATATAATCAATAAAGTTTACTAAAAAATCTTGAAAAAAATCATTTTTTAAATCCCGATTTTTAGGTTAACAATTGCCAAACTAAAGATTGAACTGTAATACATGGAAACTACATTGTTTTTAGCAGAGCATTTTAACAGTAACGATATTCTCACTGGAGATAAAAATTATTCAGTTTTTTCAAATCCCTTAACTAATAATTCCGATCCTGTTGGTATCACCGCAAGTGAGGAAATTATTGCTAACGAACTGCAATATTTTTCGGCTGCTGCAAATACTTCCTTTACTGGCAGTTTAGATCGCAGCGATGCCAATAATCTCGACCGTCCTGGCAAATATAAGGATGATTATTCATTAACCGGTCTAGCCGCAGGTCAGCAAGTAAGAATCAATCTCAATGGTAATTTTGATACTTATCTGCAATTGGTTGATGCCAACACCGATGCGGTAATTGCTTTTGATGACGATGGCGG
>JASJCW010000237.1 GCA_030065265.1 Prochloraceae cyanobacterium | reverse complement strand
GATATTAGTAACCTTTTTAGGTAAAAATGACTAAATTAGTAGTTCTTCAAATTAGCAAAAATTTAAATAAAAATTATTGGGTAAACTTAAGAATCAGCGAACCCGATCGAGAACCATTCGTGCAAGTTAGCGGCACTTTACCTTTAGCAGATTTGACAATCGAACAATATCAAAAATGGCACAAAAGCTATCAACAACTCAGTTATTTTATTAAACTGAAAACCAAAATAGATCGACTAGCCGACTCCGTTGAAAGTGAAATATGCAATTATGTCAATCGACAAAAACAAATAAACAAACAAGATCTAGTTTTACTTAAAGAACGTTTCGATCGCTGGTTAAAAGCACCTGGTTTTCGACATATTACTAGAATTATTAGGCAAGAATTAGCTCGAAATGAAGAAATATTATTTCTAATTTGTGCCTCCTCATTAGAATTAAAACAATTACCTTGGCATCTTTGGAGTTTAATTAAAAGTTATCCTCTAGCAGAAATAATAATTAGTCCTGAAAACAAACTATTTTTCGATTTGTCGACGCAAATATTGCAAAATAATCTCAAAATATTAGCAATTCTTGGTAATGTTAGTGAAACAGATTTTTTGAAATACAAGCAAGAACTAAACGAGCGATTTCCTCGCTCTAAAATAACCTGTATAGATCGCACAAAATTGGAAAAAATAAACAATTTTTTAAAAAAATATCGTTGGGATATCTTATTTTTTAATAGCGACGCTCGAAGTAATGAATATCAACGTATTTTTGGTAATATTGAGAGCGGGAATATAACCCTCGATCGCATCAAAGACGGATTAAAAATCGCCAAAGAAAACGGACTGAAATTAGCTATTTTTAACATTCGCGATAGCTGGCAAGGAGTAGAGCTTTTAGAAAAAATAAACGTCGATCGCACTATTGTAATGAGAGAAATAATTTCCGATCGCGCCGCTCGTGAATTTTTAATTAGTTTTTTAACAGAATTCATTCAAACTAATTCTTTAACCTTAGCAGTTTGTGCTGCCAGAAAAAAACTCAAAACCGCAGACAATCTCCTCGATCTGAGTTGGTTTCCAATCCTTTATCAAAGTAATGCCCAAATTAAAAACAAAATATACCCTCAATATATCACCCTGCAAGAAAATAGTAACAGCTCCAACGGACGAAAAGTATATTCAATTATCGATCGCGGAGTAGGGATTAAAACAAAATTAGAATCTAGAGAAACCGAGCGAGTAGAAAAACTTATAGAACCGATTGCCAAAGAGCCGGAAAAAGAGCGAGAAATCCCCAAAGTTTTACCTGAAAAAGAAAGTTTACCCCAAATCAATAAAACCCAGTCACCTCAGCAAGAAAATCATCCAATATCTTGGAATAAAACTAGTTTAATTGGGTTAATAGCCTTAATTTTTATCGGGACAAAAATTTATACGATAGTTTTTTCTTTTATCGTAATGAGATTCTTTGAAAATTCAAATATTATCCCCACAGTTGCTTCATCTCCCGAAATGATTAACCTCAAATCTCACTATCAAAAAAAAGCTACATTTAGCGACATCGAAAAAGTACCTTCCGGTTTATTTAGATATGGAGGAAGCGCGAGTTGGGCAAAAATAAGAGACGAAGTCAATCCAAAAATTGCATCTGTCTGGCCGAATTTTCAATTAGTTTATACAAAACCTACCCTCGAAGCAAGTAACTCCGATATGGCCATTAGGATGCTGTTAGATTCTCAATTGAGTTTTGCACAACTTTCTCGACCCCTCAAACCCGAAGAACACCAACAAGCTCTTGATAAAAAAATCGAATTGCAACAAATGCCGATCGCGATCGATGCAATAGTTTTTGCGGTTCATCCAGATTTAAATATTTCCGGCCTTACTTTGGCTCAACTTAGAGATATTTATACCGGTAAAATTACCAATTGGCAAGAATTAGGCGGGCCGGATCTGTCGATCGCAGTTTATTCAAAGTCACCTTTTAAAAGCGGTAGTGCCGAATTTTTTCAAAAACAAGTCTTAAACAATCGCAATTTCAGCGAGCGAGTTAAAATAGTTGACGACATCGATCTTACTCTCAAACAAGTTAGTCGCAATAGAGGTGCTATTTTTTATGCTTCTGCTTCTCATATTGTTCTGCGTTGTGCCATTAAACCCCTCGCGATCGGGCGCAACTTCAATAATTTAATCTATCCTTATCGAGGAAACAACACGAAAGCAGAAAAATGTCAAGATCCCATCGGTGGATTAAACTTCGCTGCAATTCAAAATTCTACTTATCCCCTCAGTCGATATTTATATCTGATCGTGAAAAAAAGTAGTTATTTTGACCGACTTGCTGGAGAGGCTTACGTTAATCTCTTAATTAGCCAAGAAGGACAAAATTTAATTGAAGCATCTGGGTTCGTTCCAATTCATTGATTGTTTTCAGTTAAAGTCTCTCTAAATAACTCAGCAGATCGGCCATCTCTTGAGGGTTAGGTTGAAATTTAGGCATCGGTGGAGTTTTGCCACTAGTAACTTGATAAATTAAACCGACTTTGGACTTGTGACCGGCAACGTTTTGTAAATTAGGGCCGACGCTACCCTGAGTGAATACCCCTTGATGACAGCCAGCACAATTAATTTGAAAGATGGCTTTGCCCTTGCTAGGGTCGCCACTGTGGGCTAATACCTGTTGCACGTACGGATCTGAAACTCTGCTGAGATAAACCCCGAAAAACGCGATACACAAAGTTATAGCGATAATAACTGCGATCGCCACGATATTTTGAACTGCAAATTTTGGTTGAGTTAAACGCTCTTCCACTGGTGTTTTAATATTTTTTATTTCTCTTAACATTTTGCAATGTTTTCTCCTTTATTGGCTAGTTTTTTTGCTCCGATTTAAGATTTCCATCACTTTTATGCGTTACTTATAAAGAAAATATTAATTTTTCCGGTATGTTCTCCAGCGTAAGTTAAAGACAATCGGAAGGAAAATAGAGTTTATTGTGTTTAGTCGATTAGCATATAGCAAAAGCGCGTTTTACTATAATCATCAGGGAGCAAAAAAATGATAGAACCTTTACTATTAGGTATTGTCCTCGGTCTTATTCCCATCACTTTAGCAGGCTTGTTTGTTGCTGCCTACATTCAATACAAAAGCGACAGTCAATTCAAACTTGATTAAACTATAATGCTTTAGCCTGGGTCTATAATCTTAAATTCTAGGCTCAGACTATTAAGATTAAAATCTATATTTCCTATTAAGAATATCTTAGCAATGCGGCCGATTTCTTTGCTTTCTTCTAAGTTTTCAAACAAAGAAATGTCTAAAAAATCAGTAGGTTTGTCAACCAAACGTTCGGCCCATTCAATAGCAGTGATACCCGGAGTTACTTCTTTACCTTCCCAATAAATTTCAGGATAAATATTTGCAACTTCAGCAGATGTTAAACGATATAAATCGAGATGATATAGAGGTAAACGACCGCGATCGTACTCGTTAATTAAACTAAAGGTGGGACTAACGATCGCCTCATCAATTCCCAAACCCCGACCCAAACCACGAACTAAAGTAGTTTTCCCGGCCCCTAATTCCCCTGACAATAAAATTACGCTACCAGCAGTCAAAGTGCGACCTAAAATTTCACCTAAATATTCAGTAGCGCGATCGTCGGGTAAAGAAATTAACATAGAAATAATCGAGTAACTAATCCCAATTTCCTTTTTATTTGTTACAGATGACGGGTCAGTCGGTCTAGGTAGGGGGTGTTTTTAGAGAAAAGCATAATATCGTCAATTTTAAGCTGTTTATCGTGAATTGCAAGTTTTTTTGAACGGAATGCAATTAATTTTATTCTAGAAACTATTTGTAGCAATTATTTGGGAAAATGGTGTAATTTATTTTTTTGCGTACCAACGCAATAGAGATTTAGCCAACAGTTGAGGAGAATGACGAATGCGCCCCGTTTCTTTGTCCTCTTGCAAGACATCTGCCACCACCAGACGACGACCTAACCTACTGACCGCTTCGCGATCGAGAAATACCGGATGAGACTTTTCTAAAGCATAACGAGAGAGAGCAAATTCCGAAAGCGGCCGGCGATTTACTAAAACAGCATCAAATATTTTGCGATCGCAAACCCGATCGATCGCCCTAATATGGTCTGCAACAGTATAGTTATCAGTCTCGCCGTTTTGAGTCATAATGTTACAAACATAAATGCGAGGAACTTGTCTGAGGGCGATCGCCTCGCGAATTTGAGGAACTAATAAATTGGGAATGATGCTAGTGTAGAGACTGCCCGGGCCGATAATAATATAATCTGCTTGTTCGATCGCCGCGATCGCCGCCGGTAAAGCCGGAGGATTGGAAGGATAGCAACCAATATTTTTAATTTTACCTTTTGCTGCGGTGATATTCGATTCCCCTTCGATCGACCTCCCATCGCTCAATTCTGCCCAAAGACTGACATCGCTTAGAGTTGCCGGAAAAACCCGACCTCTGACCGCTAGAACTTGAGAACTATCAGCGATCGCCCTTTCCCAGTCTCCAGAAATTTCGCTCATTGCCGTCAGGAAAAGATTGCCAAAACTGTGGCCCGTCAAACCATCCCCAGCACTAAAGCGATATTGAAATAATTCCGTTAATAACTTTTCTTCATCAGCCAACGCAGCCAAACAATTGCGGATATCCCCCGGTGGTAAACCGCCAACTTCCCTTCTCAACCGGCCCGAAGAACCACCATCATCGGCAACAGTAACGATCGCCGTAATATTAGCACTATATTCTTTTAAACCTCTTAACAGAGTAGAAAGACCAGTTCCACCCCCGATCGCGACTATTTTCGGCCCGCGATGCAAGCGACGATGAGCGATCAAAACATCGACTAATTCGCGATCGTCGTTGTCGGGTTTGAGGACTTCCGTTATCGATCCTAAAGTTCTGCTTTGGCCCCAAAACATTAAAATCAATCCCAACAAAACTGCTCCAGGCCCCGAGATGTAGTTAGGAACTAAACTCGTAATTGTTTCTAATAATTGGGAAACAAATCCCATTAAACGGGCGATCGGGGTTAATTTAGCCCAAATTGCCAAACCGATCGCCGTCAAGATGACTCCGAGGGAACTGATTAACAACCAGCGTTTGACGAATAATCCTGGAGATAACCACTTAAAAAGCCTTCTTAGTCTCGGCCTTCGGCCGATCGGCGTTAGATTTTGCATTTCTGCCTTGATATTTTGCAAGGCTTGTTTGACTGGATTGGTTAGCATAAAATCGGCTGGCAAGCAAATGGTCTTGAGGAGACTTTAACTGAGCAGCGAAAATAACTCAAGGCCCTTTAAGAAAAAGACTCGATCGCCCCTCGAAATGTTGCTATGCTTGCTACAATTTCATAAGCCTTAAAAATCATCGCCCTAATCTGGGAATTCTTTTATAATTTTTTTATAAAGATGGAAACGTATCAATTGGTTGATGGATATTGATAATCAATTTGTAGGTGGCGGAAGATTTCAAATTTTCAAAGTAATTGGTGCTGGAAGTTTCGGCCAGACCTATCTTGCTAGGGATTTGCAGCAATTTAATCATCTCTGCACCATAAAAAGACTTCAGCCTGTAACTTCAACTCGAGCTAGTTTACAAGTTGCCAGAGAGCTATTTGAAAAAGAAGCTAGGGTATTGTACCAATTAAATCACAAACACGATTGCATTCCTTACCTTTTAGCTTATTTCCAAGAAGGCGATCGCTTTTATTTAGCTCAAGAATTCGTTCCCGGACAAGATCTGGCTCGAGAATTAATTCCCGGTCAGCCCATAGCAGTAGCCGAAGCATTCACTTTACTAAAAAATATTTTAGAACCTTTAGCTTTTCTCCACTCGCAAAACGTTATCCATCGCGATATTAAACCGAGTAACTTAATGCGTCGTTCTGACGGTAAAATAGTTTTGATTGATTTTGGTGCGATCAAACAATTAGCCGTTACAGAAATACAAGGCGACGGCACGACAAAAATCGGCACGATTATCGGCACTCCCGGATATATGCCAGGAGAACAAACTCGCGGACAAGCTAAATTTTCCAGCGACGTTTATGCCGTTGGTATAGTCTTAATTCAAGCCCTAACTGGAACGCCGATCGAACAGTTACCCGAACATAGAGATACCGGAGAATTAGTTTGGCAAAATCAAGTCAGTTTTCTGCCATCCCCTTTAAGATTCGTTTTAGAAAAAATGGTGCGTTACCATTTTAAAGACCGCTATATAAACGCGATCGCAGCCCTAGAAGCAGTCAACGAGATCGCATCGCAAATTAATTTTAACGACACCAATACAATTGCTATTGGAGTAAATTCCCCGGCAATCGATAGCTTCGATTTTGACCTCGGTTACGACGGATCTTCTACGATTACTCTCCAAGGAAACAATACTCAAAATATTATTGAAATAAGCGATAATAGCGGCCTGTTTGCCACCGATTTGATTGAAAATGACGATCGCGCGATCTCGAGTAATTTAGATAGCTTCAACTTCGATGTTATTTCAGTCGATCGCACCGGCCGGGAAATTACAACCACTAACGCTAAGGCATCATATTACACCGAAGATTTAGGCAATGGAATCGGTTTAGATATGATTTGTATTGCTGGTGGCGATTTTCAGTTTAACTCTGCTTCAAAGCAAAAAGAGCAGCCCCAGCAACCGATTCAAATTAAACCTTTTTACATGGCTAAATTTTTACTAACTCAAGTTCAGTGGCAAGCAATTGTTGCTAACTGCGATCGAGTAGACAAAAATTTAGACGAAGATCCTTCACATTTTAAAGGAGACAATTCCCCAGTAGAAACCGTTTCTTGGCACGATGCAACAGAATTTTGTCGTCGATTATCTCAAAAAACAGGCTCGCTCTACCGATTGCCAACCGAAGCAGAATGGGAATATGCTTGTCAAGCAGGTGGTTCTAGTCCTTTTCACTTTGGAGATACAATATCCTCAGACTTAGCTAACTACAATGCAAACTATACCTATGCCGAAGAAAATGCCGGAAAATATCGCGCTCGAACCGTCGCAGTAGGTACTTTTCCCCCTAATGCTTTCGGGTTATACGATATGCACGGTCAAGTCTGGGAATGGTGTGCTGATTCTTGGCGCGAAGACTATCATCAGAATGCCAACAGCAATAATGATAGATCGCCTTTACGAGGTGGAGCTTGGAACTACAGACCTAACTATTGTCGCTCCAATTTTCGCTATCATATCGGACAGAGAAATTTAATTAGTAAGTTTATTGGTTTTCGCATTGTTTGCGAAATGATAAATAGTTAATCGCCAAAATCTATAACAAAAAGGAATTAAAAATTATGGAACAAATTTAAGATAAAGATTATCATAGTTTAAATTGTTTTGAAAAAATAACAAAGTCAACTATTTTTGTTAGAAGATACTAGAGTGCCTCAATTTTTATTGATTTAGCTTAGGTTAAAAATAATTAAGACGGCAGAGTTATTGGGATAATAAAAAATTACTAAACTATCTGGATGGGCATAAATGCTGTATCTTAAAGCTTCTGAGTATGGGATTCGCGATCTCTATTTTCAAGCACAGCACGGTATAACAGTTTTAGGCAGACAATTTGTAATCGATGAATGGCTGCCTAATAAAAATACAGAATTAGCAAAACGCAAATGCAGGCAATATTTAGAATCTAACATCGTTTGCGTCTTAGTCGAGTTTAGCGATCGATTTGGTATCTATCTCGACTTAGATAAAAATATGGATATTCTTGTTTCTTACGAACAAGTAAATTTCAATTTCAACAAAGAAAACGATCGCCCTAACGGAGCTAATTTTGCACCACCAAGGAGATCGCAGCCAAATAATAGAAACGCGCGCTCGACCGTTTCCCAAAACCAACCTCGTCGGCAAACTGCGACGCAAGCGAGCAGGCCAAAACTTGAAAATACTTATTATCGATCGCCAGCACAAACAAGAATCGAAACTCCTCGACAAACTGCTCCCAAAAGAGTAGAAAAAAAGCAATCATTTGAAATATCAACATTCGATCGCTTATCAGATTTAATCGAAAAAATTTCTGCAAATTTAGATCATCAATCAGAAAAGCAGTTTCGTACCTTATTATCCGAACGTTTAATCTTTGATAGCAAAGTTATTTCTAAAATCTTAAAACAATCTTTTCTAGAATATGTCGGGCCGATCGCAGATTTAATCTATCAAGATGTGGTACACGATTTAGGAAAAGTAGAAACCTTCGAGGAATTCAAACAGCTTTTTGAACTTCTAGCTCGAGAAATTGACGAACCCAGTTATCAAGAACAATTTCGGGATCTGGTCTCAGAATCGTTAATTTTCGAGCGCGAAATAGCCTTGAGAATCGTCCGAGAAGCCTTAAAACAGTCCGTAGGGCCGATCGCAGACACGATCTATCAAGAAGTGCTAGACACTTAATTAATTTCGCTTATTTCAGGGTATTTTAGGGGATCTCAAGCTTTGCCAGCAGAAAAACTAGTTAATTTCTTGCTGGTTAAATCACCGCTCCACCGCACTCCAGCAGAATTTCTAAAAAAAATCTAAATCAAAGTAGACTTTTTAGAAAAACTTAGATATATTTACTTATATGTTAAAAAAATTAAATAATAGTAAAGTAAATTTAAAAGTAGTTTTAAATTACTTGCGTCGATCTGTTTGCAGATTAGAAAGTAAACAAGCTCGACATCATATAAATTAACAATCTACTGAGAGAATCGTTTTTTATGCTTTTATGTAACGAAAATATAGGCTCGAAAAGGTAATAGGAAAGGTGTTTTGTGAGCTTGATACCAGAAGATAAATATCTATATACAAGAAGTATTCTGAAACAATTTAGAAAATCTTTATTGTTATGTTATGTAATAGCCTTAATTATTAGTATAGTTGGAGTAGGTTTTTGGACAACTAAAGAAGTTTATGCATCTGCAGATAGAGAATTAACCTTATTAGTGGATATGGTCAGAGCAGCCAGAAGATATGTAGCTGAAGATGTAAGACCATATATGCTAGAAAGAGATATTTTTCATTCTCCAGCCGTTTCTTCCACAGTTGCAACGAAACATATAGCAGGACATTTTGCTGATAATCAGCCGGAATACTATATTAGAATAGTTTCAGATAATCCTCTCAATCTTGAAAATCAGCCAACACCTTTTGAACAAGAAATATTAAAAACTTTTAGACAGAATCGAAATATTGAAAACTTAGTCGCAGAAGGGAATATTAAAGACACAAAATATTTAGTTTCTTCTCGTCCTTCCATTAGTAGAGAATCTTGTTTAGTTTGCCATGGAGTACCGGAAGAAGCTCCAAAAGAAATAACAGAAGTGTATGGTAAAGAAAGCGGATTTGGTTATAAAGATAATCAAGTAGTTGGGGCTAGTATAGTAGCTGTACCTATTGAAGATGTAAACCAAATAGTTCTAGTTCGTGGTTTTCTAGCATTTATTTTTCTTAGTTTGATTTTTTCAATAGTATTCTTGTCTTTAAATCGATTGGTTAGTTTATTAATATTGAAACCTATTGTAAAAATTTCTAGGATTGCTCGTTCCGTAAGTGAAGGCAATTTAACTCAAAGTATGTCTACTGAACGTCAAGATGAAATAGGTGAACTGGTTAAATCTTTTGAGCTAATGCGACGCAGTTTAGTAACAGCAAGCAAAAGATTGAGACGATCTAATAGAAGACAATAAACAATTAAATATACTATTCTATCCACTATTTTACAAAACTTTTATGTAAAAAATAATGTTGATTTTTTTCTAGGTTTAAACTTGATATAAGAGCCATAAAATAGTATAAAAACAGTATCTAAAATATTATTTTTAGACTCTATATCCAATAATTGAATTGGATATTTAGAGATACCTCAAACTAATCAAGAAATAAAAAAATATCAATTTATGTCATCCCCTAACCCTCAAAAAGAAAAACCAATTTCAATCGAAGAAGACGCAGAATCTACCGTTAAAAGTCAAACAGCTCAATGGTCTGATTTGTACAAACAAGAAGATTGGTGGGCTGTATGGATTGGTTTAGCACT
>JASJCW010000236.1 GCA_030065265.1 Prochloraceae cyanobacterium | reverse complement strand
GTTAATTTATGAATGCGATCGACTCCTTGACTTAAAGCATTATCGATCGCAATATCCACTGTTTGTTCCATTATTCCGACTTCGTGCATGATTTTTATGACTTAGTTACAATTGCTACTTTTGAATTTAAAATTAGATTTTCTATTGCGGCGATCGCGTCTTTTATTCCTATTTGAGTTAGGGGTGAAATTGTTTCGCCAAATTCAAAATTTACTGCAGGAATTAAGACCGACCAAGCTACAGGAACATTACTATATAAAGCCTGAGTTAAAGATAAAAGGGATCTGGGGTAACCGACATGACCCGTACTTATTTGGGCTAAAATTGGCTTTTTTATTGGTTTGACGGTAATTTTTTCCGTTCCAGATCCGCTACAAATTAACGCATCGACAAAAATAACTTGACTTGCTTTTGAAATATCTTCTGCTAGTTCTGGAGTTAATTGATGTACTGCCAAACATTGCACGTTAGGATAATTTTGTTCGGCAATTTTTCGGGCTACAATTTGCCCTGCACCATCGTCTCCTCTGAGAGTATTGCCATAGCCGATTATTAACATTTTTTTCACGATTCTATTATTTTGGGTTTTATAAAATTGCCATTAAAATATTAAGTAAGGTGGAAAATATTTGTCAAAGATTGAATGTTATCCACCCTACTTTTAGTTAATTAATCGCGCCAAATCTCATTGACTATTTCCCCTTCAGATGATAGCAATTGAATGTGTAAAGGCATCTGTCCGGTAGCGTGAGTCGTGCAACCCAAACAAGGATCGAAAGCGCGAATGCTAGCTTCAATTCTATTGATAATTTCTTCTGGAATATCGTTACCGCGAATGTAATGTTTAGCCACTTGAGTGACAGTTTTATTCATCGAAAGGTTATTTTGTCCGGTAGCGATAATTAAATTCACCTTGGCGATCGCACCGTTTTCGTCTACTTTATAGTGGTGGAAAAGAATGCCTCGGGGTGCTTCGCTAACACCAACTCCTTCTAAATTATTAATACCTGCGGTGGCGCGAATGCGAGTAGAAAGTATTTCCGAATCGTCTAATAATTGTTCGATTCTTTCTAAAGATGCCAAAATTTCGACTAAACGAGCATAGTGGAAATAAAATGAAGAAGTTGCTACAACTCCAGCGCGATCGCGATATTCTAATAATTCTCGATCTGCCTTAATTGTACCCATTCGCGAACAAATATTTAATCTTGCCAAGGGGCCGACGCGATAGTCTCCTTTTGGGTAACCCCAAGGTTTGTAATAAGGATATTTAAGATAAGTTCCGGGTTCGACTGCTTCGCCGATAAAATCTTGATAGTTATCTTCGTTGAGATCGTCAGCGATAATATTTCCTTCGCTATCGGTTACTCGAATTTTACCCTCATAATTTTCCCAAACATTATCTTCACCAACTAAACCCATATATAAAGTAGGAAAGTTGCCAAAGATGTTAGCTTCTTCGGGATATTTATCTAAAACTTTTTTGAAAATAGCGATCGTTTTTCTAGTAGTTTCTATTTCTTCAGGAAGGCGATCTAGTATCCATTGACGAGCTTCTTCTGTTAATGGAAATTCCATTCCTCCAGGAACAATTCCAGCTGAATGGATCTTTCTTCCCGCTAAAAATTCGATGATTTTCTGACCGAATTGACGCAATCTAATCCCAGCCCGAGCTATTTCTGGATCGTTTGCCATCAAGCCAAAGATATTTCTTTTCGCCGGATCGTAATCCCAACCTAAGAAAAAGTCCGGGCTGCTGAGATGGAAAAAAGAAAGGGCATGGGATTGAACTATTTGGGCTGAATTGATTAATCTTCTCAGTTTTTTTCCAGCCGATGGGATTTGTACTCCCATAATTTTTTCTACTGTTTTAGAAGATGCCAATAAATGGCTAACAGGACATATTCCACAAATTCTAGCCGTTATTCCTGCTAATTCCCACATCGGACGACCTTCACAGAATTTTTCAAAACCGCGATATTCGCTGACGTGGAATTGCGCCCTTTCTACTTCACCGGCCGCATCTAAATTAATCGATATTTTGCCGTGACCGCCGATTCTTGTAACCGGATCGATGAGGATTTTTTGTGACATAATTTAATTTCTCGGTTCTTATTTTACAAAATAGGAAATAGGTTAGTGGGGTAGTGGGGAAAATTTTGTCAACTCAGAAGTAGATCGGTATTAATTTTTACTCCCTACTAACTAATCCCTACTAACTACTAACTATTAACCAAATTTAATCATTTTGCGTCCGGCCATAACGGGCTGTTGATTTTGTAATAATGGTTCGATCGCGGCGATAATGCGATCGGCTTCGGGAGGACAACCGGGGATAAATAAATCGACCGGTACTACTTCATGAATCGGATAAACGCGATCGAGTAATTTTGGTAAAACTCCCTCTTTGTCGTAAGGTAATTGAGGTTGAAGATCGGCTAATTCAAAATAAGTTCTTTCTAAAACTGGTTCGGCACTACCGTATTTATTTCGCAAACCCGATACGTTAGAAGTAACGGCACAATCGCCTAAAGATGCGACAATTTTAGTTTTTTGTCTGATTTCTTGAATTAATTCTAAATGTTCTTCGTTGCCGATCGCCCCTTCGATCAAACAAACATCCACATTGTCGGGATATTCTTTCGGATCTGCTAAAGCTGGAGAAAAGACGATATCGACGTGTTTTGTCAGTTCAAAAAGCCATTCATCCATATCCAGAAAGGACATATGACAGCCAGCACATCCAGCAAACCAAATTGTAGCCAATCTTATTTTTGTCATTGTTTTTAGATTAGGTAGTTAAATTTACAGGTCTAGGTAGGGGGTCAGTCGGTCTGGGTAGGGGGTCAGGGGTTAATATTTGTTCTCCTAATTTTCAATTTTTAGAATCAATTTTCAATCTTATTACCTCCGATCTGACCTCTAACCCCTAGTTGCCTATTGCCTCTTTACTCAAATTAATCGCGCCAAATTTCTTTGACAATCTTCCCGTTGCGATCGCACAATCTAACGTGGAGGGGCATTTGTCCCATCGCGTGGGTACTGCAACCCAAACAAGGATCGAAAATGCGAATACCTGCTTCAATTCGGTTTAAAATTGTTTCGGGAATCTCGGGACCGTCGATATACTCTCGGGCAATTTGGGCGATCGTTTTATTCATTGAAAGGACATTTTGTCCGGTAGCGATCAGGAGGTTGAGTTTTTTAACCTTACTCTCTGCGTCTGTTTGATAGTCGTGAAAAAGTATGCCCCTCGGTGCTTCGCTAACACCGACAGCATTCAAGCGATCTATTTTGCCTTTTGCTACTTTAATACGAGTATTTTCGCTGATGATTTCGGGATCTTCGAGTAATTTTTGGATCTTTTCTAAACAAGCGACGATCTCGATTAAACGGGCATAGTGGAAATAAAATGAAGAAGTGACGTATCTAGTTCCGGCGCGATCGCGGTATTCTAATAATTCTCGATCGGCGCGGGGAGTACCAATTTTCTCACAAAGATTTAACCTAGCTAAAGGGCCGACGCGATAGTTACCTTCTGGATAACCTTGGGGTTTGTAGTAAGGAAATTTGAGATAAGTTCCCGGTTCTACTGTTTCGCCGATAAAATCTTGATAGTTATCTTCGCTAAAAGAATCGACGATTATATTCCCTTGAGTGTCGATAACTCTAATTTTGCCTTCGTAATGTTCCCAGGTATCGTCTTCTCCCAACAGTCCCATAAAAAGACTGGGAAAATTGCCAAAAATATTAACTTCTTTTGAATGACTGTCTAGAAGACTTTTGAAAGTATCGAGGGTCTTTTGAGCGTAATTGAGAGATTCGGGGATGCGATCGCCTATTTTATCTCTATTTTCCCTACTTAGAGGAGATTTAATTCCTCCGGGTATTATACCTGGGGGATTAACTTTTCGCCCGGCGACTAATTCGGTGATTTCCTGACCCAATTGACGCAATTTTATCCCACCGACAGCCAGATCCCGATGGTCGCTTTTAATGACGTTAAATAAATTGCGATTTTCTGGGGGAGTATCCCAACCTAACAACAGATCTGGACTGCATAAATAAAAGAAAGAAAGGGAGTGAGATTGAATAATTTGGGCTAAATTAAGCAATCTTCTCAGTTTTTTGGCAGGATCGGGAATAGTAATGCCTTGAATTTTTTCGATCGCTTTAGCAGTAGAAAGAATGTGGCTGACAGGACAAATTCCGCAGACATGACCGATTACCCCAGCCATTTTAGCCAAGGGACGACCTTCGCAGAATTTTTCAAAGCCGCGATATTCAGTAACATGAAATTTCGCATCTTCTACTTGTTGGCGATCGTCTAGGAATATAGATATTTTTCCATGACCGGCAATGCGAGTTACTGGTTCGATCGTAATTTTTTCAGACATGGCTGCATCTCCTTGAATAGAGGTTAGTCGGTCTAGATAGTAGGTCAGGGGTACTATTTTTTACCCACTACCCACTACTCCCTAATCCCTACCCACATTAAATTACTTCTTCAGCCTTACTTCACTGACTCTTTACCTTCTAACAAGGGTTCGATCGCGGCTTTAATGCGATCGGCAGATGGGGGACATCCGGGGATAGTCAGATCGACATCGACTGCATCGGACAAACCGATCGCGCGATCGAGCAATTTAGGCAAATCTCCAGAAGTATCGTAAGGCAATCTAGGATTGAGATCGACTAATTCTTTATAGCTGGTATTTAATACTGCTTCAGGACTATCGTAAACGTTACGCATCCCGGTAAAGTTAGAATTAATCGCACAAGATCCCAAAGCAATTAAATTTTTAGTTCTTTGGCGAACTTGTTTAATTAAATGAACGTCTTCTTCAGTGCCGATCGCCCCTTCGACCAAACAAATATCGACATTTTCGGGATATTCTTTAGCATCGGCGATCGCTTGAGAATAGACGAGATCGACGCGATCGGCTAATTCGACCAGCCATTCATCGAGATCGAGAAAGGACATATGACAGCCGACACAACCCGACAGCCAAACAGTAGCAAATCTTATCTTGTCCATTGTTGTTTTTCTCTAGCAGCGGCTAAAAAAGGTATCCTACCGCGATCGCGCTGCATTACCGCAACCGAAGATCCTTTATAGGAAATTGCCCCAGTCGGACAAGCATTGACGCATTTGCCGCAAGCAGTACAAGCATCGACTTCCCCCCAAGGCTGATTTAAACCGGAGACAATTTCGGCTTCTTCGCCTCTGTTAGCGATATCCCAGACGTGGGCCCCTTCAATTTCGTCGCAGACTCTGACGCAGCGAGTACAGAGAATACAACGGTTGCGATCGATGCCAAATTGGGGATGGGAAAGATCGACACCGCGATCGGGGAAACGATAGGAAAAGCGGGTATGTTCCATGCCAACAGCTACAGCAGTATCTTGAAGTTCGCAATTGCTATTGGCGACGCAAACCGCACAAGTATGGTTTCCTTCGGCGAAGATTAATTCCATATTCATGCGCCGATATTCTTTTAATTTTTCCGTATTAGTAGCAACTACCATTCCTTCGGCTACTTCAGTAACGCAAGCCGAAAGCAATTTATTGATACCTTCTACTTCTACCATACACATTCTACAAGCACCGATATCGGATAATCCTTCTAAATGGCACAAGGTGGGGATGTAAATGCCGTTATCTTTTGCGGCTTGAAGAATTGTATCTCCTGCGCGGGCACTAATTAGTTCGCCGTTTATTGTTAATGTTTTTACTGACATGGTCGTTCAAGTTAAAAGTTAAAAATCAGTCAGAGGTCAGGGGTCAGAGGTCAGGGGTCAGAGGTCAGAGGTCAGAGGTCAGGGGTCAGGGGTACTAATTGCTCAATTTATTCTTTTACCTGTTGCCTATTTGCCTATTTGCCTGTTGCCTGTTGCCTGTTGCCTATTTGCCTCACTACTTGCTATTCGATCGCAATTTGATTGGGACAATCTTTGCCTGTTTCAAAGTCTGTGATATTGCCTAAAGTAGTTTCGGAGATGTTATTGAGGGCTGTTTCGGTAAAGAAAGCTTGGTGACTGGTGACAATCGCGTTGGGGAAAGTTACGAGACGTTGCAGTACGTCGTCTGCAATAATTTCATTAGAGAAGTCTTCAAAAAAGAAATTTGCTTCTTGTTCGTAAACATCGAGGGCAATATAGCCAATTTTCTTGCTTTTGAGACCTTCTATGACTGCTTTAGTATCGATTAATTTTCCTCTTCCGGTATTTACCAGCATGACCCCTTTTTTCATTTCTGAGATTAATTTTTCGTTGATGATGTAATGGGTTTCTGGAGTCAAAGGACAGTGGAGGGTAATAATATCCGATCGCCTGGCGAGTTCGTCTAAATCGACGTATTTTGCCCCCATTGCTGCTAAATCTGGATTGGGATAGGGATCGTATGCCAAGATTTTGCAACCAAATCCTTTCATCAAAGCTTCTGCGACCAGAAAGCCGATTTTACCTGTGCCGATAATGCCGACTGTTTTGCAGTTCAGGTCAAAGCCGACTAAACCGTCGATCGCAAAATTGCCTTCTCTAACTCGGTTGTAAGCGCGATGGATTTTGCGGTTTAAAGTAAGAATCAGGGCGATCGTATATTCGGTCACAGCGTAGGGAGAATAGGCTGGTACTCGGACTACGGTTAACCCCAATTCTTTGGCTGCTTTAAGATCGACGTTATTGAAACCGGCACAGCGTAAGGCGATTAATTTAGTTCCTCCCGCTGCTAGCTTGGCAATGGTCGGGCGATCGAGATTATCGTTAACAAAGACGCATATTGCTGGATAGTCCGAGGCTAAAATTGCCGTATCCTCGTTCATTTGCACTTCAAAAAAATGCAATTGATGAGTCTTATCCTGATTTGCGGCTTCTAAAAACCGGCGATCGTATGGTTTGGTACTAAAAACAGCTACTTTCATCTTTCAAGATCCGATCTCAAACATCTCTTTTAGGTTAACGATGGCTTACTCCCGAAAGATGCTTGCTGACAATAGTCGGATTGAATCTTAATTCTTGATTGTCGCCGATTAATTCTAAATATTCCTCGCGGAAAAAGCGTAAGGTACTCAAGACTGGATTTGGTGCTGTTTGTCCTAAACCGCACAAACTCATATCTTTAACCATGCGACAAAGTGCTTCTAGTTTATCGAGATCGGCTAAAGTTGCCTTTCTATCGAAAATTTTAGTTAATAATTCGTGCATTTGTACCGTTCCAGCGCGACAGGGAACGCATTTTCCGCAAGATTCTTGTTCGGAAAATTCCATATAAAATTTAGCGACATCGACCATATTAGTCTGGTTGTCGATCACGATAATGCCGCCAGATCCGACGATCGTGCCTAATTTTCTCAAGTTTTCGTAGTCTACTGGAGTATCGATTTCAGATGCGGGAATGCAACCTCCTGAAGGGCCGCCAGTTTGCACCGCTTTGACTACTCCACCATCGGGAATTCCGCCGCCCATTTCATAGACGATTTCCCGCAATGTAGTTCCCATCGGCACTTCAATTAAGCCGGTGTTTTTGACTTTTCCGGTCAGGGCAAATACTTTCGTGCCTTTACTTTTTTCCGTTCCGATGCTGCTGTACCATTCTGCACCTTCGCGGACGATCGGGGCGATATTGGCGAAGCTTTCGACGTTGTTGATTAGGGTCGGATAGCCCCACAAACCCGATTGTGCGGGATAGGGAGGGCGAGGACGGGGATTGCCTCGTTTGCCTTCAATCGAAGCGATTAAAGCTGTTTCTTCGCCGCAGACGTAAGCCCCCGCACCGACTCTAATTTCAATTTTAAAGTCAAAAGCGGAATCGAAGATCTGACTGCCGAGGATGCCTAATTTTTTCGCTTGTTTGATCGCTTTTTGCAGGCGATCGATCGCCAGGGGATATTCAGCGCGAATGTAAATATAACCAGCATTTGCTCCGATCGCATAAGCTGCGATCGCCATTCCTTCTAATACTTTATGAGGATCGCTTTCTAAGACGGCCCGATCCATAAACGCGCCAGGATCGCCTTCGTCTGCGTTACAGATGACGTATTTTTGCTGGCTGTCCATTTTAGCTACTGTGGCCCATTTTAAGCCAGTTGGGTAACCAGCCCCGCCCCTACCGCGCAAACCGCTTCGGGTGATTTCGTCTATTACTGCTTCGGGAGTTTTTTCGTAAATAACTCGATATAGTTGTTGGTAGCCTCCAGCAGCGATATATTCTTCGATTTTTTGAGGATCGATGTGACCGCTATTTTCGAGGACGATCGTTTTTTGGTGGCTGAAGAAAGGATGATTTTCATCCCCTACTGTTGCGGTTACTTCAGCTTCTTGGTCATTTAATGCGGCGACGATCGAAGCGGTATCTTCTGGTTTTACTTGTTCGTAAATAGTGCCGATCGGATCGATTTGTACTAGGGGCCCGCGTCCGCAAAATTTCATGCAGCCAACGCTGGCAACTTCGATGCTATCTTCTAAACCTGCGGCTTTAACGGCATTTTCTAAGCCTTTTTTTACTGCTGGAGAATCGGAAGAAATGCAACCTGCAGCACTACAACAACGAATGCGAATTTTTTTAGCATTATTGCGTTGTTGTTCGGCAATATTTATTAATTCTTTTAATTCCATTTTTTTCTTGCAATAGAAATTTTAACGTACCGATTTTTTCCTATTCGGGCAAGCAATTTTTAATTGTTGCTACGACTTCTGAAGGTAATTGTTTGCCGCAAACTCTACCGTCAAAAACTGCTGCTGGGGCAATGCCGCAAGCCCCGATACATCTGGCTGTCATCAAGGAAACTTCACCGTCTGGAGTTGTTTCTCCGGGGCGAAGTTGAACGTTATTTTCTAATGCTTCTAAGAGTTCTTTGGCCCCTTTTACGTAACAAGCAGTTCCCAAGCAAACTACAAAGGTGCGATCGCCTTTGGGCTTGAGTTGAAAGAGGTGATAAAATGTTGCTACTCCATAGACTCGACTGAGGGGCAGTTTTAATTCTTTGGCGATGTAAGTTAAGACATTTTCTTCTAAATAACCAAAGATTTCTTGAGCTTTGTGCAATACTTCTATCAGCGCATCTTGACGATATTGATTGCGTTTCATCGTCACATCTAATACTTTGAAACGCTTATCTCGATCTGGATTTTTTGTCGGGGCTACAACGGATTGCATTTAGATCTTTCCTTAAAGAGCTACTTAATTGTTCTCGCTTCGGATCGAGCAGAAGTTGCCTGCATCTTTATGTTGCGATCGAATTTTTTTCTTTAACCTTTTTGATTTTTATTTGTAATAATTGGCAAAGGAAAATCGAGGGATCTAAACATCACCCCATTGTCCCCTTTCCCTATTGGAGAGGAGTTATTTAATTATTTTTTTGCCATTCATTTTTGATTAAAGATTTCGATCTTATATCATCTTCTCCCTTTCCTTTCGATCTCGATTGTTCTTTTATGATTCTTTCTTGTTTACTTAACGATTAGTTAACAGTATTTTGCGATCGCATTTAATTAAAATACTGGTAAAGCTGAAGCAATCCAAAGACTTAGACCGCGAGGATTGAAAAAGAAAAGCTTTATTTTTAAACTATTTCAAATATTCTTAATTATCATCAAATACTTGCCTTAATAAAAGTTAATTTTCCAAAGGATTAAATAAAGATCGATTTAGTCGTAGCGAAGCAATAATAAATCTAAGATGAAACTGGAAAAAATCAGAGTTTGCGGGACAGTACAAGGTGTAGGATTTAGACCGACGGTATATCGAATTGCTAAAGCTTGCGGTATTAGGGGAGAAGTTGGCAATGACGGTAAAGGTGTCTGGATTTTAGCAACAGGAAAAGAAGCATCGATCGCAGAGTTTGTCGAAAGGTTAAAAACAGAAAAACCACCTTTAGCAAAAATAGATTCGATCGCCCGCAATACTGTTAGTAGCAACAGAATTTTTCGGGATTTTCAAATAGTAAAAAGTCTCAATAACAAGATTAAAACGGAAATAGCTCCAGATGCGGCAACTTGTCCTGAATGTTTGCAAGAAACTTTAAATCCTTTAAGTCGTTGGTATAATTATCCTTTTACTAATTGCACCCATTGCGGCCC
>JASJCW010000235.1 GCA_030065265.1 Prochloraceae cyanobacterium | reverse complement strand
TGCCTCTTGCCTGTCTTGGTGAGCGTTCCGGGAGCGGTAGACAGCCTTGATAGTTAAGTTATTGTTTTCAACCAAGATTTATTGGTAAATGAAGGCTGTCTACCTTCCACCCCTTGCGCGTTAGCCTCGCGCGGGGTCTCACCGCTCTTGCCTCTTGCCTTTCTTCGACAAACTGTAGCAACCTTAAACAGAATTGATATTAGTTGCGATCTCCCAGCATTCCTAATTTACTTTTTTTTATAAGAAATTTGGGGTTCTCTCGCAAAAAATAAATCGAGTTCGTATTTAAATACAGTAACTTCGGTATCGAGGTTAGATACCTGTCATGCTGCAAACAGGGGCACTTCAGATCTCGGCATTTCAAAATAAGATGTGTTTGGATTGGGAAGTTATAGCAGAAGGAAGAAGTTCGATGGAAGAAGGAAGAGGGATAATCCTTAATATTTCACCCTTTTGCCAATCTTAAATGTCCTAACCTTTATTTCAACTGCTATATCTTCTCTTTGACAATTTTCGCGATAAAACCCATGTTTTGTAACTTTTCCTTACATAACATTGCTCGAAAATAAACTAGAATGAACTTGAAAAGAATCATATTCAACACTTCAAGGATAAGTTTTCGAGCGAATTACCTCGATCGCAGAAGAAAATTGAAAGCAAGAAACAGTTCGAGGTAAGAAGTAAGAACTCCATTGGAACATTAGATTCAAACTAATTTTAAATCTAGACTCTCGATCTAAGGATTCAAGAGGCGATGCAAAACCCGATATCTAGTTAAAAGGGAAACAGGTAATAACTAAACCTTTTCTTTTCGGGGAAAGCTCGTTCAATTTTGACTCGTTAGAGAAATCGATCGCATAAAAACTTAATCGAGGAAAGATCGAGCCATGAAAAAAATCCAACTTAGTCAAACAGGAGTTGAAGTAAGTTGCTTAGCTCTTGGTACTCTTCGTTTCGGAACGAGAAATACTTACGATGAGGCTGCTCGACTGATGGATATGTACGTCGAAGCAGGAGGAAATTTTATTGATACGGCGAATGCCTACGATCGATGGTGTTCTCAAGGTAAAGGAGGCGAAAGCGAAGTAACTATCGGACGTTGGCTGCGGGAGCGCGGCTTACGCGATCGACTCTTCATCGCTACCAAGGTCGGTTTTGGATATCAAGATGTTGCTGATGGTTTGGCAGCAGCAACAATTATTTCTGAATGCGAAAATAGTCTCAGAAAACTGGGTACCGATCGGATTGATTTGTTCTACGCTCACAAGGATGACCCCAATATTCCCTTAGAAGAAACTCTATCGGCCTTCAATAAGTTAATCGCAGATGGCAAAATTCGCTTTTTTGGCGCGAGTAATTATCTACCATGGCGTTTGGCTGATGCCGATGCGATTGCGGCTCGAAAAGGATGGCAAAGTTTTGCTTGCGTAGAACAACGCGGTACTTATCTACGACCTAATCCAGGAGCAAATTTCAGTCCGCAACAGATTATCGATCGCAATTTGATGACTTACTGCGATGCTCGCGGTAAAACGATTTTACCCTACACTCCTTTATTGCGCGGAGCTTACATCCGCAGCGATCGACCTATTCCTTCCCCTTATCGCGGCCCCGATACGGATCTTCGACTAGCGGTATTGCACGAAGTGACGCGGGAACTTGGAGCAAATGCCAATCAAGTAGTTCTTGCTTGGATGATGTACCGTCAACCCCCATTTCTTCCAGTTTTTTCAGCCAGAAATCCCAAACAGATGCAGGAAAATTTGGGTGCGTTAGATATAACTTTGTCAGCCGAACAAATCGAAAGGCTCGATCGAGCTGGAAATTGCGTCAATGACGAACCAGTTTGAGGTTGGATATTTATTCGATCGCGATGGGGAATAGGGACAAAGATAGACGATACTCATAACAATTCCCTAAAATAACACTACTCTTTTACCTCTTGCCTGTTGCCTCTAGTCACCGAAGTTTAGCAACTCTAAACAGAACTGATATCAACAGCTTATTAATTATTCTTCTTCTCACCCTGGGCAAACTCCTGGCCCTGTAAGTTTTTTAAGACTTGCGAGGCCAGCAAAATAGTAAAATTGAGGTAGAGGCTAGAATCCTTAACAAGGCGAAAGCCTTATGAGGCAGAGACGAGAAGGTAGAAGGGAGAAGAGTTGGCTTTAAAGTTGTCCCTTGAGGATCTCAATCTTCCATTTCTTTCTATAGTTCAAGTTTAAATTTTAAGGCTGAAAAGTATCCTTCTGCCCTTTTGAGGACAAGTCTTCGGAGGTTAATTCCTTTGCTTGTGTTACCCGCCTCCCCTCTTTTGCCTTGCTTCCGAAGAGCTTTTTAAGAGGATTACTATCATGAAAACTAATTCAGCCTTATCTCAAACGAATATTGTCGCCAAGCTCGAACAAATTTTTCAACCCGATGCCTTATCTCAAGCCAAGCGAGTCCCCTCTTTCCTTGTCATTGGTTATGGTAATTCCACCCGTGGCGACGATGCTATCGGTCTTCAAGTAGCAAATTTAATTCGAGAACTGGAGCTAGAAAATGTTGAAATTTCTACCGTGGAACAACTGAAACCAGAACTAGCCTCAAAGTTGGCAACAGTTGATTACGCTATTTTCGTCAAAGCTTGTCAGATGAAAAACTCTGCGGTGAAGGTCAGAAATTTAAAAGCTTACGGTATGGAGACAACTGGCTCGTCAGTGCCAGGATACGGACATTCTTGGCTTCCCTGCTCCCTACTAGCTCTGACCCAATCCTTTTACGGCTGTCATCCGAGATCTTGGTGGGTAGAAGTTGCAGCTCGAGATTTTAGAACGGGGCATTCTTTTTCCGATCGAGCTAACCAAAGCATTCCAATTGCCGTCGAAAAAATTAAAGCCTTAATCGATCGAGGTCTTTCCGGTGACTTGGTTCGTCAAAGTAATTTACTCGAAACATTTCCCCTCGAAGATGAGAAAATTTAGCTATTGATGCCTTCACAGTTGAGTTTAGCTTCGCGCCAATCAAACTTATTTCTTCAGGAGCAAATGAGCATGGATATTCAATATGCTGAAGCACGATCGCTCGTAAAAACAGCTATAGCGATTGCCAACAAAGACAATCTTGCCGTTTCAGTTGCGGTAGTTGATAGTCATGGCGACTTAGTTGCTTACGGTCGGATGGATGGAGCTACGGTTCAATCGGGGGTATTGGCTAAAGCTAAGGCTTACACTGCCGCGCGGGAGCGCATTCCCTCTTCTGAGTTAGGAAAATGGGCACAGAAAACAGGTAAGGATATGGGTTACTGGGTCGATCCTGAAATTACGGGAATGGCAGGAGGAGTGCCCATTTTAGCCAACAAGCAAGTAATCGGTGGCATGGGAGCTAGCGGCCTGAGCGAGGAAAATGACGAACAATTGGTGCAAAAAGCGATCGCCGCTTTCAATTCCAATTTTATCGATACTTAGCTCTAAAATTATAGATAGTAGAGACAAACTGAAAAAGTTCTACCTGAAATCTTTGGTTGATGCGATCGCAGCAATTAAAAACTAGTTTTAAAATAAAAATATGAAAGTTCGCAACGCGATCGTCTCAGATCTAAAAGCAATTGTCGCTATTTATAATGCTAGTATTCCTTCTAAAATAGTTACTGCAGATCTCAAACCTATTACTGTTGAAAGTCGTTTAAATTGGTTCGAGGGACGCGATCCAAAAACTCGCCCAATTTGGGTAATAGAATTAGATGATAATGTAGTTGGCTGGCTCAGTTTTCAAAACTTTTACGGTCGTCCTGCTTATCAACAAACGGCAGAATTGAGTATCTATATCGCTCCTAATTATCATCGAAGAGGGTTGGGTAAAATACTTTTAGAGAAAGCAATTTCGGCAAGTCCTAGTTTGGGAATTAATAATTTATTGGGCTTCGTTTTTGCTATCAACAAACCGAGTTTAAATTTATTTTATCAATATCAGTTTGAAAAATGGGGCTATTTACCGCAAGTAGCAGAAATTGAAGGATGCGATCGCAGTTTAATTATTCTGGGAAGAAAAATAATAATCTAATAAAATATTGCCAGCCTCTGTTAAATCTTTGCCGAAAGTAATAATACCTTCTTCATGGCCGCTCATAATAATTATTTTCAATTTTTTTACGCGATCTTCTCGAGACAATCTAATAATTTCTCTTGCCATTTCGGGAGTACCGTAAGCACAATTTTTATTAGTAGTGGGAAGGCGATCGATTAAATCGTGCCAAAGTTGTAAATTATGAACGTGAATCACAGCATTAACTTCGCAATTAGCGGTATATACAGCACCGTGAGTTAAAGATTCTGAAGAAGCTTGAATCGGGCCGATACAAGTAACGTAATTTTCTTCCCAATTAAAATCGGTTACTCGAGTGTAATGTTGGGGTGTTAAATGAGGAATTCCCCCAGTTTTAGTCCCGGAAATAATAAAAAGATCCGAATCTTTTTGACGAATGCTGAGATTGCCAAAACCGATACCATCATCGTAAATACCAATTAAACCCAATTGATACAGGCGATCGCGCCAATAGTTGAGCTGAATAATCTCATTTGCACCGATTGAATCGAGATTAGTCCAATTGCACTTATATTTAACGTAACCTTCGTCGCGATCGACCATCAATCTTCCTTAACTTAATAACAATTACTAAAATAATCGCGATACAATTGACAACTAGGCCAAGCCAAATTGTTTTGTAATTTTACTAATCCCATAGCCTGCAATTTAAAATTTTGCACTAAATTCAACTCTAACGGTTGAGAACTTTTAATAACTTTACTAAAGGCTGCTTCTAGTTGAGGAAATTTACTTAAATTAAACAATTGTTTTTGGAGATGTTCGCGATAAACTAAATCGCAAGATAAATTAGTAGATACTAAAGTTTCTAAACTGATATTTTGGGTTTTAATGTAGTAAAGTGCCAGACGGACTAAATAAGGAATTCCTCCTACCAAAGACATCAGTTGCTCTACTTCTTCTCTAGACCAATCTAATTCGTATCTAGTCGCTAAATCTAAAATCTGAGCTTGATTAAATTCATAAAGTTCGATCGGCACGCCAACGTTAAAAGGAGAACTATGAACGCTCAAAGGGATATAAACTTCTGTAGAATGGGCGATAACCAAACGTAATTTTTGCCAAATAGGTTTGTTTTTAGCTAATTCATGCCAAGATCTTAAAACTCCGAAAAATTCTTCAGCTACGTGGGGATATAAAAAAATCGAATCGATCTCGTCCAGACCTAAAATTAAAGCTTCGGAAGTCTGAGGTAAGAGGTATTGCTCGAAATAAATTCTACTGCTGACTTTACTCCCAAACAAACCATTCCAATGGTGCTCTAAACGGTTTCTCAACTCCATCTCTAAAGAGATGTTAGCGCAAAACCACTTTAAAAATCGATCTAAATCGCGAAAAGTAGCGGAATCTGCTGATGTCAAACTAATAAATACGCTGCGACAGTTGCGATCGCTACCGTACTTTAATATTCTCCTCATTAAGGAAGTTTTACCCATCCTTCGTGGAGCTTTAATCCTAATTAGGCTCCCGGGTTGTAAAATATTGCGATAGCAAATACTTTCGATCGAAACCGTATTTTCATCCGAATCAAAAGCCGATCGCTCGACGTAAAATCTAGAATCAAGGGGTACTTGACCTTCAGGCCATTCTAAATCCGTTGCAAAAGGGATTATTGCTCTTTGAGATCGCTCTTCTAATTCCGTATCTGGTTTAAAATAATCATCGGGTTCTAAACTTAAATTAAATGCATCAAAACAACGCTTCAAAGTCTGTTTGTCAACTTTAACTTCACATTTAGTTACTTTCATTAAAGTATCTACAGCCAATCCGGTTAAATCGCTTAAATCCTCTAAAGTATAACGTTTCCCTTCATTAGTTTCTAATTCTAATTGAGACTTTGCTATCTGAAATTTTCTCTTACCGGAGTTTGTTAAAATTACGCCTCGATTCCGGGTATTTCTTTGTTTTTTCATGTGCGATCCAAATCACAGTAAACAAGCTTTCTTATTGAAATGAACGAGTCAAGAAACCTTTGTTTACTTGTTTTTTATTATCAATTTTACTAACTAAGAATCTTCTGCTGTCATTTTAGATTATCTAGGAACGATCGAGCTACAAGAAAATAAATCACATTATATATAGCAGTTCTAATTTAAATTATTCCATCGAGATCCGATCTGGATCGAAAATAACTTTTCGATCGAATACTTTTAAATTTATTTTCTCTGTTGCCCCAAAAATGGCTCGATACCAGCAAGCTCTTTATCTTCGATCGTAAAAGCATCGCTAATAGTCAGAAATTTGTATCGATATTTACTTAAATAGAGCAAAATCGGTTCGATCGCATCGGCTGTTTTTTTAGAAGTATCGTGCATTAGAATAATATCTTTACTTTGAGATTTTTTCACAGTGTTAATTATAGAATCAGTTGTCACTGTCGATCGCCAATCGTTGGTATCGACCGTCCATAAAGCCGTATTCAAACCCAACTTTCGCGCTACTTGTATCGTATTACTATCTTGAGCACCATAGGGAGCGCGAAACCAGCGAGAATTATAATTAATTCCCAAACATTTTTGGATCGCTTTTTCAGTTGCTTCTATTTGCCATTTTTGGGCATTAATACTTTTTCCTGGAAGATAAGAATGATCGTAAGTATGATTGGCAATTTCGTGTCCTTGATTGTAAATTTTTTTCAAAGTATCGCAACCATATTTTATGGTAATTCCAGTGACAAAAAAAGTTGCTTTTACCCGATATTTTTTAAGCAGATCTAAAATCTTCAGAGTATGTCGAGAAGGCCCGTCATCAAAGGTTAAGACTACAGCTCGCTCTTGCATTTTAGCTCTTTGATTGCTGCGATCGGAATAGTGGATATCAATAGTTCGAGCGGCGCGTTCTCGATCGGCTTTAATTTTTTGACTCAATTCAACTATTTCAATATATTTGCGATCTAGGTATTTTGAATTTTTTTCTATCTGAATGTTTGCTAAGCGATCTTCATTGTGTTGTTGTTGCCATTGTTGGTAAATAGCTTCTTTTTCTCCTGCTAGTTGGTTATTTAAATTACCTAGAGAGCTAAAAGTTAATAACCAAAGCGACCCACCTATTATCAAGGATTTATAAAAATCAAAAAACTTAAGTAAAGCAACATTCTTTTGTTTCCAATTTAGATAAGTAGTCACGATCGCTTTCCCCTCAAATAATGAGAAATAAGTGGCAATTATATTGGGTGTGAAAAATAACTTGCAGTCGCTATTTTTTGAATAGGTTCGACTAGAACTATCTTTTATAATTTCTTAAGATATTTTTTTAGTAAATCAGCAATAATACCTAATCAAACTAATTGAGAAAATTCAATTCTTATTTATTTATTGAAACTCACATAATTTAACTTTGAGAGCGGTTAAAATATTCCAGAAATGTTATCTAATTAACTTAGACTCAATTGAAAAATATTAAACATGCATTAGTTTGAAAAAATAGGGTATTAAAAAATACGATGCAATTTGCATCCTGTAATTATATAAATAAAATTAAAATTTTAATAAAATTAAAAAGATTGGGATCTTTTAGCTAAAGGATCGTCAAACTTATAATTTAACAAGACTATTGGGATCTACAGATTGAATCGAACCGCGATCGATCGTCCAACAGCGATCGGCGATCGGCAACAAATCGCTAGCATCGTGAGTCACAATTAAAAGAGTCCAATCCGACTTTAACTTAACCAAAAGATCGCTTAACTGACGGCGCATCGACCAATCTAAGCCAGCCGTAGGCTCGTCTAACATTAACAAATTAGGCTGACGAATCAGTTGGACGGCCAAAGCTAAACGACGCTGCTGGCCCCCAGAAAGAGCGAAAGGAGAACAGTTTAAAGCAAGATCCCCCAAACCTACCTCTTGAAGAGTTTGTTTGACTTTATCTCGAGCCGAAATCGATCTAGAATCGTAACGATCGCGAAAATCGCGGCGATCGCGGCCGAAAAGAAGTTCCTCTAAAATAGTGCTACCGCAAAAATGACGCTCGGGAAACTGAAACACCAAACCGCAATATTGTTGCAGATCGGCAGGTTTGAGATCTCGATCGCCCCATTTAATATCGCCGCTAGTTTTCTTGGCCAATCCTGCTAAAATTTCCAAAAGAGTGCTTTTACCGGAACCAGAAGGGCCGATAATCAGTCCTAACTCTTGCGGAGCTAATTGCAAATTGATATTTTGCAAAATCGGCTTGGGAGTAGCGGGAGGGTGGTAACTTAAATCTTTGAGATGAAACATCTATTTAGAGGATAAAACTATTTTACTTTTAGACTTAATTGTTGCGGAGATTGATTAGATAATGGCTCAATTTAAAGCTATCAAAAAAATGGCTCTCAGCGTACCGATGGCGATCGCTTTATTTGTAAGTATGGGAGCGAACCCGACCTTAGCTGGAGATCCTTTTCGCAGCAAAAAAAATGTTCGTCAAATCGGCGATCGCACCGAAGTAGCCTTCGATAAACTGTTTCGCTTAGGCAATTATAAAGCAGCCAAACAAGATCTGATTCGAGCAACATCCCTGGAGTCGGAAGAACCTTTAGCCCACGCTTTGAGAGCGGCGATCGCTTATACCGAAGAAGATTGGGAACATATCCGAATTTACGCTAAAAAAACCATCAGCGCAGCAGAAACCTTAAAAGCACAAGATCGGATGCGAGGCCACCTCTATTTAGGAGTAGGTCATTTTTTAGATGGAGCGTATCAATTTGAGAAAAAGGGAGCGGTAGCAGCTTTAACTAAATTGCAACAAGTTTTATATCATTTCGATCGCGCTGAAAATTTAGCCCCCCACGATCCGGAATTGAATTTGCTCAAAGGTTATATGGAGTTAATGTTAGCGGTTAATTTACCTTTTTCTAGTCCAGAAGAAGCGATCGCTCGGTTTCAAGATCGTGCAGCTCCTAATTTTTTAGTCACTCGCGGAATTGCCTTAGCTTATCGAGATTTACATCAATTCGATAAAGCCCTACAATTTGCCGAAACAGCTTTACAGCAAACACCAAAAAATCCAGAATTAATTTATCTCAAAGGACAAATTTTGCGAGCCAAAGGTATTAAAGAAAACGATCTGGTTTTGCTTCAAGAAGCTTTAGGTTATTTCGATAAAGCTCTCACCAAATCCCATCAATTGCCCGAGACGATTCTCGAACCAATTCAAAGAGAACATCGCAACACGATCCAACAACTCAATCGCGCTCGAGCTAATTAAGAAACAGTTTCTTTCGAGACAATTGTCGAGCCATTATCGCGATCGCCAGCAGCTAAATCTACCTGAGATTTTTCTTTGGCAGCTTTAACAAAACCTAAAAATAGCGGGTGAGAGCTGCTCGGACGAGAGCGAAATTCGGGATGAAACTGAGTAGCGACAAAGAAAGGGTGTTCTGCTAGTTCGATAATCTCCACCAAACGACCGTCTGGAGAAGTCCCGCTAATTACATATCCCGTTTCTAAAAATAGACTGCGATAGGCATTGTTAAATTCATAGCGGTGTCGGTGACGCTCGTAAATTACTTCTTGTTGATACAAAGAAGCGGCGATCGTCTTTTCAGCCAAACGACAAGGATACAAACCGAGGCGCATCGTACCCCCTAAATCGACAACATCTTGCTGTTCTGGCAATAAGTTAATCACCGGATTGGGGGTTTTCGGATCGAATTCTGCACTGTTAGCTGCTTCGAGTTGAGCCGTGTTGCGCGCCCATTCGATCACCGCACATTGCATCCCCAAACACAAGCCCAAAAAAGGAATTTTTTCCGTTCTAGCGTAGGAAATAGCCGCTATTTTACCTTCAATGCCTCTAATGCCGAATCCCCCCGGAACTATGATTCCACTCGCACCCTCGAGGTAAGATTTAGCATCTTTATCTTCGATATCTTCGGCACTTACCCAACGCAATTTTAACTCGCTACCGACGGCCGTAGTACCGTGAACTAAAGCTTCGACAACCGATAAATAAGCATCGCTCAACTGGACGTATTTGCCGACGATCGCGATTTCTATGCGGCTGCTCGGGCAGTTCATCCGCTCC
>JASJCW010000234.1 GCA_030065265.1 Prochloraceae cyanobacterium | reverse complement strand
TTATGCGGCCCGAGCCAATCTTAAACCATTAATGTTTGAAGGTTTACAGGCTGGAGGGATACCTGGAGGCCAGTTAATGACAACCACAGAAGTAGAAAACTTTCCTGGTTTTCCTGACGGAATTACGGGCCCTCAGTTAATGGAGAGAATGAAAGCACAAGCGGTGCGCTGGGGAACTGAATGTTACACCGAAGATGTAATTGAAGTAGATTTAAATCAGCGGCCTTTTACAGTGCGATCGAGCGAAAGAGAAGTTAAAGCTAATAGTATCATCGTTGCTACCGGAGCGACAGCAAAACGCTTAAATTTGCCCAGCGAAGCCAAATATTGGAGTAATGGAATTTCTGCTTGCGCTATCTGCGACGGTGCTGCACCTATTTTTATTAACCAAGAATTAGCAGTAATTGGTGGTGGTGACTCGGCGGCAGAAGAAGCAGTATATTTAACTAAATACGGCTCTCACGTTCATCTGCTAGTGCGTAAAGATACGATGCGAGCTAGTAAAGCAATGCAAGATCGAGTTTTAGATAACCCTAAAATAACCGTCCACTGGAATACAGAGGCAAAAGATGTCTTTGGTAGTAACGGCAAAATGGCAGGATTGAAAATTTATAACAATAAAACCGAAACAGAAAGCGATTTACCAGTTGCAGGTTTATTTTATGCGATCGGCCACAATCCCAACACATCTTTATTCAAAGGTCAGCTAAAATTAGATGATGTTGGTTACATTAAAGTTGAGCCTGGTACGGTAGCAACCAGCGTTGAGGGAGTTTATGCCGCTGGAGACGTACAAGACCACGAATATCGTCAGGCTATTACTGCAGCAGGAACTGGTTGTATGGCGGCACTATTAGCCGAAAGATGGCTTTCTGCTAAGGATTTAATTACCGAGTATCATCAAGAAACTTCAGAACCAAAAAAAGCCGAACCAGAAGCTAAAGAAGAAAGTAAAGCAGATACTGCAGAGACATTTGATATTAACAATACTCGTCATGTAGGTGGATATGCTTTACGAAAACTCTTCCACGATAGCGATCGCCTCTTAATGGTTAAATATGTTTCGCCAAGTTGCGGCCCTTGTCGGACTCTCAAACCAATTTTAAGCAAAGTAATAGACGAATACGAGGGTAAAATTCATTTTGTCGAAATTGACATCGAAGACGATCCTGAAATTGCTAAGCAAGCGGGAGTAGTTGGAACGCCAACAATTCAATTTTTTAAAGACAAGGAAATTGTCAAGCAACTTAAAGGAGTCAAACAAAAAAGCGAGTTTCGTCAAATAATTGATAGTTATTTAACGGTAAAAAGTTGAAATAATCTATCCCCCATCCTACAAGATGGGGTTTTTTATTGCTTTTAAAGTTCTAAAAGAATTTCGCCGAAAGCTTCTCGACCGATCGCCAGATCGCGAATAATTTTAAAAGCTTGCTCCTCTGTAGTTGCTTCTCCCGTTATCGGATTTTCTGGATACAACCTTTGCCATCGTTTTGCCAAAAAGTCGATCGGCTTTGGCGATTCTAATAGAGGAGGATAAAGACAAGCAGCAACATTATTTTTAATCAAAATTTGTTCTTGAGTTAATGGCAAATGTTTGTCAATCGGAAAATAAAGGTATTGGTTAATGCATTCAAACAATTCTTCGACTACGACTGATGCTTTCATCTGGGGATGTAAATGAATCTTGACTTTTTTCCAATCATCAATCGTCCATTCTTGTGGAGGTTTTATTGTTTGATTTTCCTCCTTATTTCCGCACCAAAAATCTAACAAGCGATTTTTGGGATTGAATAACTCGAATAGATTTAATTTGTCTTCGATACTAATTTCAGGAAGACTGTAGGCTAAAAATGTAGGTATGTCTTTTGGGTCTTTAAATAGACTCATTAAATCCCATTGTTTGAGCTGGGTCATGCTAATAAACTCTAAATTAGCATCTGCGATCGCTGCAAACATTTCTGGAATTGTATAACCTTTATCTCCTTGGAATAAATAATTCATCATAAAGTATTGATCGTCATTTTCTTTTTCTGAGTTCCAGGTTTTTTGTTTGAGCTGAACTCCGTCTTTTAAAGATTTAAATATTTCCCTGACAATATCTACTTCTATTTCTCCGGGATTTTCATCCATTAATCCCATCATTTTAAAAATCAACTGCGCTCGAAAGTAAAAAACTCTTTGTAGAGAACTGTGCAAATTAGCTCTAATAATTCCTGCTGGCTTTAATACTGCTTTCATCGCTTTTAAACCAGCTACTGGATCTGGTAAAAGATAAAGCACTTCATCGCAGTTAATATAATCAAATTTTATTTCTAGTTTTGGTAAATCTTCTAGAGATAAAACATGAAATTCTACATTATCAAAACCGTGATATTCCAAGCGTTTTTGAGCTAGTTCCAGCGACTTCGAGGAAAGATCTATCCCAACTATTTTTGCGCCAGGATTTGCTTCTGCTAAAGTTAAGGTCGTAAATCCACTGCCACAACCAGCGTCGAGAATTATTCTTCCTTGAGTGGAAATAACTTGTTTATTTCTGCGGTAATAAGCAGTAACTAGATTATGATAGTAAAGATTAATAATCTGTTCTTTGGGAGATGTTTCTATTGGAATTCTAGGATAAGGACCGGTATCAAATTGCTCGCGAATTTTATCGTATATTTGCGGTGTTTTTGTTTCCATAGTTACTATTTCCTCTAGAGACTTTTCTTATTCTCATTTTTTCAAGAGATCCTTTAAAAGTATCTCTAACGACTTCGAGATATTTGCTGCATTTTTACAAGCAATATATCGATCGCTACACTCTAAATCGATCGAATCTAATAATTTATTCACTAATATAAGCTTTTAAACTCTTTAACTGGTGTTTGCTGAAATACTTTTTTAAAACAATATCTATATCTACTATTACTATTTCAAACCGAGTTGCTAAATAATTATCTTCGTCAATGAGTCGATACTTTAACTAATTCAAATATCAAGTAAAAGTTGTTCGTAACGTTTACCCATTTTCTCCCAAGTGTATTCTTTAGCGACAAATTCTCGCCCGTTTTCTGAAATTTTTTCTCTTAATTTTGGTTCTGAAAACAAACGTCCGATCGCATAAACATATTCATCAATTTCATTAGCCCTCATCGCTCTTAAAGGCACTCCAGCACCGTCTACTTTCAAACCTTCTAAGGCGCGATCGCTACCTACAACCGGAACACCTGCGGCCATTGCTTGTAAAGTCTCCATTTTAAAACCAAATTTTGTCGGTATTGGCAAAACACAAACCGTGGCCCAATGAAGATACTCTACTATCGACGATACTGGCTTAGTTACTTTAATTCCTTCTATTTCTGCTAGTTCAGATACTTTAGGTGCAAATCGCTCGCTAACTATATCTAAAGTTACTTCTGGATAGCGTTTGCGAATTTCTTTAAAAATTTCCAGGCCAAAGAATCTTGCTCCCTCGATATTGGCAGGCAGATCCATTTCTCCGATTATAATTAGTCTTTGACCGCCACTGTTAGCCGATCGCATTGGAAACAAATCTAGATCTACCCCGTTAGGAATTACTGTAATTTTCGCATCTGGAACTAGGGCTTTAATTTGTTTGCGATCGTCAATTGTTACTGTGGCGATCGCGTTAAATTTGCTGCAGTAATCTTCTTCGTAGCGACGCAATAAAGGCAGATCGATTCGATCTCTTAATTCTCGATCTGAAGCACCTGTTTCGATATGATATTTACGATCTGCATAAACTGAACTGTGAATGTCGATTACCGTTCTGACTTTTTCCGACCAACCCAATCTGACATAAATCTCATTAATACTATTTTCGCAGGCGATCGCGTCAAATTTTTCGTTTTCTACTGCTCGATCTATCCATTCCTGCATTTCTGGAGAATATGCTGAGAGGACATTAGGAGGCGTTCCTTCTTGCAAAAATTTTCTAAATCTTTTAACTTGGCTAAAAAGCCCTTCTTTCTCTGCTTGTGGCTTTTCGATCGCTGGAAATATAGCTAATTCATCGACTAATTCTTGAATTTTTTCAATATCTGCTTCGCTAACATCTGGCGATCGCAAAGTGGCTAAACTAACTTGATGACTTGATTTAAGGTATTTTAATAAATTTAAAGTCCTATTTTCGGTTAATCCTTTACTCGGTGGATAGGGAAAGGTGGCAGAAATTGTCAGTATTTTCATTTTTTACCTGATTGATTGGGACAAGTTTTCCTAAAATGGAAATAAGATTTGATAATATTGATTTTTTTCTTTTGATTGTAAATTCTAATTTATCCTGTAAATTAACATTTATATGTAGTGCTGCTGTCTAAATTTGGTATTTGCATTCCTACTTACAATCGCGCTCATTATCTTAACTTATGTTGTAAATAATATCCTCAATTGCTCTTATCGAAATTTTAATTGAATTGTCTAGAAAGATGGTTTATGAGATAACAGTGCAATTTTAGTTTCTCAGCAGCAATATCCTTCGATTGTTTATCTTCGATATTTTATTAATATCTAACGACCTAGGAATATAAGAGCTTATTTTAAGGATTTAGGGGCTTGATATCTTATCAATTTTCAAGAAGATTATCTCATAATAGGATATTTTAAAAGCTAAATGGCAGTAATTATAATTTCATTATTTAACTGTTGTTGTGCCTTTTTATTTATTACTATATTTGGCGATCGCTATCAAAATAGATTGTTTTTCGGCTAAATAAACCCAGTAAATCCCATTAGTGAATTTTAAATAATAATTGATATCTTAATTTACCTGATGTTATTTTTTGTCTTAATTGCGATCGATCGATTGAGTTATACTGTTTTTTCAAAAATACCTACATTTGATGGGTTAGAGATCGGAGCTAAAAAAACTCTAGCTCGTTCTAGTCTTTAGTATTATCTAATAAATAAATTTAGCTGCAATCGTAACTTTTTAGATTTGCCATTAATTTTAAAGAAGAAAAAAAATGCAATCGAGCGAGCTAATTTATCTACAATTAAAATAATGTTATTTTAATTTAAATATTTTAAAATCTTGAAACGATCGCTTTATTTTATCGAAGTTATTTTCTTGTCAAATTAGAAAATTAAGAATAAATAGCGACTTTTATTATGTAATCTTAATTTTCAATTTTACTTGTCCAAATGAATAATTCAATCTAAACATATTCGAGATTAAAAACAATTTTAAAAAGAATATGATAACAAGCAAAGTAAATAATAATATCGAGCGCACCGCTACGCGGATCTCGAAGAGATCGCAAATTTTAACAAACGATTGAATTCCTCAGTCTCGTAAAAATATGCTATTTAGTTATAAATAAAGTACGTATTTTTTCGCGATCGCGCCAATTGCCTTATATAACTTAAAAAACTTACCTAATGTATCCCTCTGCCGAAAATGAATGTAATTCAAACAGAAATAACCGATGTTTTAATTTTAGAACCAAGAGTATTCGGAGACGATCGCGGTTTTTTCTTTGAGAGTTTCAATGCAAAAGTATTTCAAGAAAAGACAGGATTAGACCTTAATTTCGTTCAAGATAACCATTCGCGATCGCTTAAAAACGTTCTCAGAGGTTTGCACTATCAAATTAAACAAGCTCAAGGTAAATTAGTTCGAGTAGTAGCAGGAGAAATATTTGATGTGGCGGTGGATATTCGCAAGAATTCTCCTACTTTTGGTCGTTGGGTGAGTTGCATTCTCAGTGCGGAAAATAAACGGCAATTTTGGGTGCCTGCTGGATTTGCTCACGGATTTTTGGTCACCTCAGATAGTGCCGAAGTATTGTATAAAACTACTGACTATTACGCTCCTCAACACGAAAGATCTTTACTTTGGAACGATCCGAAATTAGCGATCGCCTGGCCTCTTTCTGGAAATCAGCCTATTTTATCGGCTAAAGACCAAGCTGGTTTAACCTTACCAATGGCTGAGGTATTTTCATAGTGAATAAAACATTATTAATCGGTGCTAAAGGCCAAGTAGGAAGGGAATTACAATCTACCTTGAGCGGAGATGTGACCGCCCTCGGACGAGAAGACTTAGACTTAACACAAAAAGAGCAAATTTGTCAAGTTATAGATTCGCTACAACCCAATCTTATCGTCAATGCGGCCGCTTATACTGCAGTGGATAAAGCAGAAACAGAAAAAGATTTAGCAGAATCTATTAACGCGATCGCTCCTAAAATTTTAGCAGCAGAATGTGCAAAAATTGGCGCGACTTTAATCCATATTTCGACAGATTATGTTTTCGACGGCACTAAAAATACTCCATATTTAGAAGCAGACAAAACTAATCCTTTAGGAGTTTACGGCCAAACCAAAAGAGCTGGAGAAATAGCAATTCAAAATAGTGAAGCGAAACATATCATTCTCAGAACTGCTTGGGTTTACGGAACTTACGGCAAAAGTAACTTTGTTAAAACCATGTTGCGACTCGCTAAAGAACGAGCAGAATTGAGAGTTGTCACCGACCAAGTCGGTAGTCCGACTCGAGCCTTAGATATTGCCAATGCGATCGCAGCTTTAACCCTTCAAGACGGTTGCGAATCAATTTATCATTTTACCAATAGTGGGGTAGCAAGCTGGTACGATTTTGCGGTGGCTATTTTTGAAGAAGCAGAAAAACTCGGCTTTCCTTTGAAAATAAAACAAGTCGTACCGATCGCAACTTCAGAATATCCCACTCCAGCAAAAAGGCCCGCTTATTCGGTACTCTCTTCTAAAAAGATCTCGAAAATTTTAGGAAATCATCCCCCCCACTGGCGAGAATCTTTAAGAGAAATGCTCCAAAAACTATCTACTGAACAATAATTATGAAAGCTCTTATTCTTTCTGGCGGTAAAGGAACTAGACTCAGACCTTTAACTTATACTGGGGCAAAACAATTAATACCCGTCGCCAATAAACCAATTTTATGGTACGGCATCGAAGCAATTGTAAGTGCAGGGATAACTGAGATTGGAATTATAATCAGTCCCGAAACGGGAAAAGAGATCCAACTCAAAACAGGAAACGGCGATCGCTTTGGAGCTAAAATAACCTACATTTTACAATCAGAACCTTTAGGACTGGCCCACGCAGTTAAAACAGCAGCAGATTTTTTAGGAGATGCTCCCTTTATTATGTATTTGGGAGATAACCTAATCGAAGATAGTTTGGACAGTTTTCTAGTAGATTTTAAAAAAGAAGATCTCGATGCCCTAATTTTATTAAAATCAGTCCGCAACCCTACAGCTTTTGGAGTCGCAAAAGTAAACGAACGAGGACAAGTATTAGAACTGATCGAAAAGCCCAAAGATCCGCCATCTAATTTAGCTTTAGTAGGAATATATTTCTTTTCTCCTGAAATTCATCAAGCGATCGCCACAATTAAACCATCAGCTCGAGGCGAATTAGAAATAACCGATGCAATTCAAGCGTTAATCGACCAACAAAAGCCAGTAGCGGCAAGACAGTTAACTCATTGGTGGCTGGATACGGGAAAAAAAGACGATTTATTAGAAGCCAATCGCATTATCCTAGATACTCGTTTAGAATCTGAAATTTCAACTGAAATAGATCCTAATTCCCAAATCATCGGCAGAGTACAGATAGGAAAGAACTCTAAAATTATCAACAGTACGATCAGAGGCCCCGTAATTATCGGCCAAGACTGTCACATTGAAAATTGTTTTATCGGCCCTTACAGTAGTATCGCCGACGGAGTAAGGGCGATCGATGTCGATTTAGAACACAGCGTGATCTTACAGAATGCCAAAGTAGAAAACATTCACCAGCGTATCGTCGATAGTGTTATCGGACAAAGAGCAGTTTTAAAAGTAGCCCCCCGAAGACCAAAAGCTTTACGCTTTACGATCGGCGACGATTCTCAAATCGAATTAGTTCGTTCGATCGAGTAACGAGTAACGAGTTGATTGATAGGAAATTGAATCTTTAGTTTTAGATTAAATGAGACAAGAAATAGAACAGCGCAAACAACGTCGGATATTAATTACAGGGGGCGCGGGATTTATCGGTTCTAACTTCGTGCGTCATTGGTGCGAAAAATATCCGAGTGATTCGATAATAGTTTTAGATGCTCTGACTTATGCCGGAAATTTAAACAATATTGCCGACCTCCAAGATCGGGACAATTTTCGCTTTGTTAAAGGGGATATTTGCGATCGCCCTTTAATCGATCGTTTACTTAGAGAAGAGAATATCGATACGATCGCTCATTTTGCTGCCGAATCTCACGTCGATCGCTCTATACTCGGGCCCGATGCTTTTATTAAAACCAATATTGTCGGCAGTTTTACTTTATTAGATAGTTTTCGTCACTACTGGATCGAACAGGGTAAAATTCACGATTACCTTTTTCTCCACGTTTCTACCGACGAAGTTTATGGCAGTTTAGGCCAGGAAGATCCTGCTTTTAGGGAAACTACTGCTTACGCTCCTAACAGTCCCTATTCTGCTTCTAAAGCTAGCAGCGATCATTTAGCAAGGGCATACTATCATACCTACGGTATGCCAACTATTATCACTAATTGCTCTAATAATTACGGCCCCTATCATTTCCCAGAAAAATTAATTCCCCTCATGTGTATCAATATTCTGCTGGGAAAACCTTTACCTGTCTATGGTGACGGTCAAAATATTCGCGATTGGTTGTATGTCGGCGATCACTGTCATGCTTTAGATACGGTCATCCATCAAGGTAAGCCAGGAGAAACTTATAACATCGGCGGCAATAACGAAGTCAAAAATATCGACTTAGTAACTCAATTATGCGATTTAATGGACGAATTAGCCCCAAATTTACCCGTTAAGCCCGCTAGAGACTTAATCGCCTTCGTCAAAGATCGCCCCGGACACGATCGCCGTTATGCGATCGACGCGACTAAAATTAAAACCGAATTGGGTTGGACTCCTCAAGAAAATGTTGAAGCGGGTTTGCGAAAGACGATCGCCTGGTATTTAAACAATCGCGATTGGTGGCAACCTTTATTATCAAAGGAATATCAAGATTATTATCAACAAGTCTATTCTTAGTGCTGATAATTGTCTTTCTTTTCATTAAATTTGTTTTGTAGTATAAAAAATACGTTCAGATTACTGCCGCTTGTTTCTCGTTTCAATCATTTGTTTTCTCGTTCATTTTTACAAAAGATACATCTCAAGCAAAATAAGCTTAAGTAGGGAGAATGTTTAAAACTCTTTTCTTACAAAGACTTTGAACTATTTTTTTTATGAAAGTTGTATTATTTTTACTTAGAGATTTATTTTTCTAGTATAGTTTTATACTTTGATAAGGTTATTCGGGGGCCGAAAAAAATAAATCATATACTTACTATAGTAGAAAATAAAGCGTTTTGCTAATAAAAAATTGGCTAAATTATGGCTTATTTGTTAGTAGAGAAGTCTCATCAAATAAAAGGAATTTTTGTTAGGGAAATATTTTAAATTTTTTCAGAAGTCAAGTTTTGCGGTGCGCTTGTTAGTTGCAAGATCGAGCAAATTCTGCAATAGTGGCGATGAATTATCTTGCTGCCAAACAAGATAAGATTGTAATTAATGACCGTTTTGAACAGTTTATTTTGCTTCAAACTTAGCCTAGGTCGAGTATTTGGCAATCTTGATAGTTTGAGGCGATCGCATTGTAGGATATGCTTTTGACAAGATTTGCTCCTGTTTGGATTAGAGCTTGCGGCTAATTATTTTTGGCGCGCTCCTGGGTCTAAAACACTCGAAATGATTGCTGCGGTTTTGGCAATTTCTTCTTTTGCTGCGATCTTGAGATCTTGCTTCAATTTCCACTCATAACCATCTCCGCTAAATCTAGGCACTACATGAATATGTACGTGAGAAACTTCTTGTCCTGCGGCTTCTCCATCTAAGACAAATATATTTACTCCTTCACATTTAATTGCACTTTTTCTTAAAGCTAAAGCAATCCGATGTGCAATTCTGAATAAATGAATCCCGGTCTCTTCATCTAATTCAGCTAAACTAGTAACTTCTTGATTTGTTACTACTAGTACGTGACCCGGGTTAATTGGTTGCACGTCCATAAAGGCTGATACCAAATCATCTTGATAGACAAAAGCCGCT
>JASJCW010000233.1 GCA_030065265.1 Prochloraceae cyanobacterium | reverse complement strand
AATAAAGATTATTACTTTCTTTCCTGATGCTCTGCAAAAGTCATGTAATAATTAGTGTCGGCATCATGTAAATGACAATTATCGGCGATCTTATTCATCAAAGACCAAGAAAACTTAGTTTCATAAAGATATTCGCCCCAATTTTCTTTTAAACTTTGATGAGCTTTGCGTAAGTTGTACCAGGGAATACCAGTAGAAATATGATGGGGAATGTGAACGTTAATATCGTGACACATATATTCTACCCAGCCAGGATAATCGCAGTGTACCGTACCAGCTAACTGTGCTTCAGCTTCGTGCCATTCTTCAGCAGGTTTAAAAGGAATGTCTGGTGTAGTGTGGTGAACGATGGTGAAGGTACTCATCCAGAAATGATAAACCAAGAAAGGTATCAACCAAAACTTGACAAAGCCCCAAATTCCACTAGTAATAAACAGGGTAGGGAAAACAACAGCCATCGCCACATAAACCACGATTACTGATAATTTTACTTGTTCTCTTTGCTTGCCTTCAAATTGATTCCAATCAAAGTGAAGTTTAGCCCAGTGAGCGATCGAACCCAACCACCAAAAACGTCCGCGCATTCTACGGTAGCCCCATTGTACTAGAGTAGGTAAGCTCTCGTAAAATTCTGTAGTAAATACATCCCAAGCGTTATCTATTCCCAGTTTGTTGGTGTGTTTGTGATGGCGATCGTGTAAAATGCGCCAAGCATGAAAAGGATACATCAAGGGTATCAGCGCGATATGTCCGACTAGATCGTTAATTCTGTTACTGTTAGAAAAAGATCTGTGACCGCAGTCGTGAGCGATAACAAAACAACCTGTTAGAGCAGTTCCAGTGAAAACCCACAATAAAGGTAGCAGAAACCAAGGGGCGACAGCCAGGCTGTAATAACCTAAGATTACCAAACCTAAGTTAATAACTACTTTAAGCCAAGCTTTGCGAGGATCTTTGATAAATACTTCGCTTGGCAGGGTTCTAATTATATCTCGAAGTTGTAAGTCTTTTGCGATCGCTTTTCTATTGAGATTTTCTGGTTTGATGCTTAATCCTGTCATAAACTATTTTCCTGTATTCTTTAATGTGGGTTTATCCCAAGCTCAAAATTGTTTTTATTCGATCGAGTTACTCCCAAAATTCACACCTAGAATTATTAAGGGTAAGATTTGGCTATAATTTCGGCTTGATGGCAACTTAAAGCAATTTTTTAATTCAATTAATCGCTCGATTTCCTCGAAAATTAAAATTTGCAAACCTTAACATTTATACCACATCCACGAAGACAGAAGCGGAAGGCAAGGGCTTTAACAAGCTAAATAACGATATTTCACCTTTAAGATAAAATTTACTTATCTAAATATATGGTGAAATCCTCTCGAACTACGCTGTAATTATTAAAGTAGGCAATATTTAAGCCATAGCTAGCTTTAACCTTGAATGGACTCCTTAGCTTTTAGCGAGCTTTTCCCGTTATTTAATAACGCTCAACCGCAAACATTAGAATGGATTTTGTCCATCACTCGAGAATGCACTTATCCCCCAGGAAAAATCGTGCTAACAGAAGAATTGTGGGGTACGGCCGTTTATTTTATCGTCTCTGGTTGGGTCAAAATGGAGCGAATAGACGAGCAAAAAGCGATCGCCATAGAAATTATCGGTAGGGGAGATTTCTACGGAGAAAGCGCGATCTTAGATGAATATCCGCGATCGACATCGGTAATTACTTTGAGCGAATTAAATTTAATCGTAATTCCAGCTCAACGCTTTATTCAAATTCTCCTTCAAGATTCCCAATTACAGCATCGTATGTTGCAATTAACTTTAGAAAGAGTTCGCCATTTAAAAAATCGTCTCTTCTTAAATCACCAATCGAATGCAGTAAAAATAACCGAAACTTTAATATTTTTAGCCGAACAATACGGCGAACATACGGAAAAAGGTAAAGAAATTTACAATCTAGCCTACCAGGATTTGGCAGATCTCAGCAGTACCACCCCTGAAGAAAGTCAAAAAATTGTGGAAAAATTAGAAAATAAAGGTTGGATCGAAATAGATCGCGAAAATGCCACTTTATGCATAACTAACCTCAAACAAATTTTACATCTAGCCAAACATTTATCAGCATGACCAAAGCTACCGCTATTAAAGAGATCGATCGCACTAAGACTACTCCAACTATTTTCTATCAAGTTGCAATGCCAAACCCCGCATCTCATTTATTTGAGGTGACTTTACAAGTAAAGGGTTGGTCTGCGGCTAAACTAGATTTAAGAATGCCTGTTTGGACTCCAGGTTCTTATTTAGTCAGGGAATATACCAGACATTTACAAGATTTTTCGGCTTTTTGCGGCGAAACAGAGCAAGTTTTATCTACCAGCAAACAAAGTAAAAATCACTGGGAAATTAATACGGAAAATGTCAGCGAAATAACGGTTTTTTATCGCATTTTTGCCAACAATCTGACAGTTCGCACCAACCACTTAGATGCAACTCACGGCTATTTTAACGGTGCAGCTCTATTTTTCTCCGTTTCTGGTTGGGAAAAATCTGCGATCGCAGTTAAAATCATTCTCCCACAATCTGATTGGAAAATAAGCACGGCTTTACCACTAGTTCAAAATGAAACTAATACTTTCAAAGCAAAAGATTTCGATACTTTAGTTGATAGTCCTTTTGAAATTGGCATTCATAATGTTTATGAATTTGAAGCCGCAGGAGTTCCCCATAAATATGCAATTTGGGGTCAAGGTAATGCCAAACCAGAGCAAATTATTGAAGATACTAAAAAAATAATTCAAGTAGAAGCGGATCTGTTTGGTGGCTTACCTTATTCTGAATACTTGTTTATTCTCCATCTCTCCGATAGCGGTTTTGGCGGTTTAGAACATAAAGATTCTTGTTCTTTAAACTACCCTCGTTTCAATTTCCGCGATCGCGAAAAATATCATCGTTTTCTGCAATTAGTCGCTCACGAATTTTTCCACTTATGGAATGTTAAAAGAATTCGCCCTTTAGCTTTAGAAACTTTTGATTATTACCAAGAAAACTATACTACTTCTTTATGGTTTTGCGAAGGTGTAACTAGCTATTACGACTTATTAATTCCTCTGAAGGCAGGAATTTACGATCGCCAAACTTTCCTTAAAAATTTAAGTAAAGATATTAATAAGTTTTTATCTACTCCCGGACGGAAAGTACAGCCTTTAGGCGAATCTAGTTTTGATGCTTGGATAAAATTATATCGCCGGGATGCTAATAGCGACAACTCGCAAATTTCTTACTATTTAAAGGGTCAACTCGTTGCTTTATTATTAGATTTAGCTATTAGATCTCGCCACCAAAATCAGCGATCGCTCGACGATATTATGGTGAAAATTTGGGATAAGTTTGGTAAAGACGAAGTTGGTTTTAGCCCTGCCGATCTTTGGCAAGTTATTGAGTCAGTAGCAGATTTTGATTTAACTAATTTTCGCGATCGCTATATCAATACTACTCAAGAATTGCCTTTTAATGAATATCTCAAACCTTTTGGTTTAGAAGTTAAAAAAGTTATGGATGACGAACCTTTTCCAGATTTAGGTATTAAAGTCCAAACGGAAAATGGCAAAGAAATAATTAAATTCGTCTCCGTTGAATCTAACGCTGCAAAAGCAGGAATCGATCCTCTAGATGAACTGTTAGCAATAGATGGATTTCGAGTAACTGCTAGTAATTTAAGCGATCGGCTTAAAAACTATCAACCAGGTGATTTTATTGAAATCACACTATTTCATAAAAACGAGCTTCGCACCTTTTCAATTCAGTTACAAGAACCTCGACCAAATCGTTACGAAGTAATCCAAATTGACAGTCCTACTTCAAGTCAAAAGCAAAATCTTTCAGGATGGCTTAGTATTAAATAAGTTGCTCTAATAGAGTGACAAGTAGCAGTTTACTTAATAAATTCATCGCAATAATATTAAATTTATTGAGTTGCTATCTGACTAACCAGACTCGCTACTTGTTGCTCGATATCCCATTCAAGATTGTTCAGCTTGCTGATGACTTTGTTGTTGGCTTAAAGTGCGTAAAGCAGCCCCATGATAACCTGCGATCGCCGCTAATAAGAAACTTTCAAAGATTGCTTCTTGTCTGTCTACTTGATAAGTTTGAGCGATTCTTCCAGCACAAACAGCTATAAATACAAATCCCACAATGCCAATAAGTTTCAGTTTCATTTGATTTATCCTGATAATTTTTTATGCGTACTAAATAATATTTTTTTAACTATTCTGGTTGTTGCTGCAGAGTGCGTAATAAGAATCCGTGATAACCAGCAAATGTTGTTAGTAAGAAACCTTCAAAGATTGCTTCGCTTTGATTTACTTTGTAAGTTTCTACTATTCTCGAACTACAAACTAGTAAAAATAACGCACCTGTAATTGCGAAAATGGATACTCTTAAATTTTTGCTCATGATACTGTTGTCTCTATTCTTGTTGCGTCAATGAATTGGTTTGGACGTTTTTTTATAAGGGATTCTGTCTAAATAAACTAATACACCGAAATATTAAAATATTTTTTATTAAGTATATTCTTTTAGCCCTCATTGAAAATGATACTTTCTTTTTTTAGGCAGAAAAAGTATATTTGAGGAAATTTATTCAATCTTCAAAATTTAAATACAGTAATGTTCCTGTGACATTCAAGATAATTATCGGGTATTAGCAAGATCGAACCAGATTATTGATTTTTGGTTATATGAATTTACGATGAAGCAAATTTTTCAAATGAGATTTAAATACTTAAATGGAGAGATCTCGATCGCACATATATAGTAATAGAACTCCGTTATTAATTTCAACCAGATCGATAAAAATATTGAGATTTTCTAAACTTTAAGACTCACTAACATTAAAATTATATTTTCTTAATAAAAAAATTCATATCAAATAAAAATACCAATGTAAGCGATCTTTTGTTTAGAAGTTAGTAAATCTTGGCTTCTCTTTGGGTTTGACATACTGCACCCGTAATTCAACAAAAAAATGGCAAGAGATCGCACTCCTACCAAATTGAATTTTTGTTTATTTATTTTCCTACTCTTGCCTATTGCCCCTCCTCAAGAGAGATAAAATATTTATCAGTCCAACTACCGTGCAAACCGTAAGGAATGTGATGTTTGAGATAGAGTTGGGCGATCGGGCCGTTATTTAAATTTTTACCATCTAAAATAGCCACTTTAGAACAATGGCGAGAACCATCGTAAACTAAGGCTAAAATCCAACCATCATCCTCGCTATTTCCATCTGGTTTGGGGACAAAAATCGGTTCGCTGACGTATCCGTAAGGAGCAAAAGACCAAAATTGTTCTTCTGTTAAAGAATGGCGATCGAATTTTAAAATAGCTTGTAAAGGGGCATTTCCAGTTGAATTATGAGCCGCACCCACGAATAAATAGCGATAGTCGCGGCCGACTTGATTGGGATTAATTACGGGAAATTCGCAAGCACGAGCATTAATCAATTGCGATCGTGCCGAACCATTTTTTAAATTAGCAGTAAACTGCCACAACTGTCCCGGTGCTGAAGCTTCAAAATCAGATTTTTTATAATCCGTATCTGGTTTTACTTGAGGTAAATACTCGTAAGCGACCGAATCAATGCAAATTTCGTTTTCTGAAATTTCTCTAGCATTAACGTGGTGGAAGACAAACCCTGAATTAGTTTCGAGAATTTTAACCTCTTTATCTACAGTATTATTGCGGGGAATGATAATTACTTTAGTCGGGCGATCGGGCTGATATTTAACGCATTCCCCAGCACCTCTAAAGCCTAAAACAAAAGGAATCGGATTGAAACTAACCGGATTTTGGAAAAAGATACAATAATTTGGAGTAATTGCAAAATCGTGGATGAAAGAAAAACCAGGAACAGTATGGGCGTGACGGCGCAGTAATTTACCCTGGGGATTAAATTCGTAAATAGTAATAGTTGAAGAAAGACCGACCTTAATTGAGAAATTAACTAAACAAGGTTCGCCCCCGTCCATTTTACAGTTTGGATCGATCCAAGGATGGGCAGAAAAAGAATCCCCTGGTTCTAAAACACCATCGAGATAATCTATGCCGATCGTTTCCAAAGTTTGAGGATCTAGGCGATATGGTTCGGCTGCTTCCCAAAGTGCCAGCAATCGATCGCCCCAATAAATAATATTAGTGTTAGCAATATTTTTTAATTCAAAGTCAAAAGCATTATTCAACCAACCGCCCGGTTTTTGCGTGCCAAATACGCCGCGATAGAGCATTTTACCAGCTTCTTGCTCGGCTAAATAAGCTTTAGTTTTCACGAAACGATTGCGAAAATGGGCGCGGCCGTCTTTGAAGGATACGGCACTAATCATACCATCACCATCAAAAGGATGTTGCAAAGGAATACCGTGTACTTCTAACAAACCCGGGCCGTTACGAAATAAAGTACCTTCTAAATTTTGCGGAATTTCTCCTTCGATTTCATCGATCCAGTATTCATACTCTTGAGGTAGAGATTGATAGCCTTTTCCCCATTGTTCGCGATCGTAAGGTTGAGAATCAAATTTTTGTTCGAGATTTTGCATCGTATTTAAGTGTTATTTGTTGAAAATAGAATTTAGAAAGACTAACTACTCTCTGATTTTGTTAGTGGTTAGTGGTTAGTGGTTAGTTACTACTTTTGCCTCTTGCCTCTTTGCCTCTTGCCTCTTGCCTTTTACCTCTTGCCTATTTACTCCCTACTTTTCCCCGGTTTAACTAAATTAGGTACTAAATCGGGAATCATCGCCGGTTCTAATGGAGAATGAGGTTGAACTAATTCCGTTGGGGGTATATTGTCAGCATCATTTTCAACTTGTTGCGGATCTCCTCCTGGCAACCAACGCAAAAATAATAAGGGGATTAAAGTAGATAAATTAGTAATTACGACCAAAAGCCACATATTATCGAAATTAGTTTCTGTAACTCCCAACCAATGAGTCAGTAAAGATCCTAATTCTTGGGATAACAACATCGATAGATTCCAAATCGACATTAAAAGGGCAAATAAAGTCGCTTCGATACCTTTCGGGCAAAGTCTGGCAGATAAGACTAAAACGGGCATAAAAGCAATTTGGCCCATTACCGTAAGCACCAAACTATCTCCCAAACTAAACCAGCGATCGTCAATCCCGATCGCCCGATTAGCGTGAGTTACCAACAACAGCATTGTCATCCCCAACACTGCAGAAATAAAGGTACTCCAGCCCAAAATGACTCGAAAGGAAAGATTTTTTAAATAAGCTTGATACAACCACACCCCTAAAAGTCCTGCAATGCTAGTAACGAGGCGCACTCGACCTAAAAATTCGGGGTCAAAACCTAATTCGTTGGTGGTAAAAAAGAAAAAGGCAGAATCGGCATTTGGTGTTGCTTGCCAGAGGAAAATAAAAGCTGTTGGCAACCAGATCGATTTTTGTTTGATTGCTTGCCAGAGGGTTTTAATTTGGGCGATCGCACCTTCGCGATCGCTTAAAGTATTGTTAGTAATTTTTTCTTCAACAATCAATCCGGCGATCGCCGATACTAATAAAGGAAAAGTTGCAGTGATGCCGAAGACGATTTGCGTACTAAACTGTTGCAGCAGCCAACCACTTAAATAAGCAGTTATCAATCCTCCTAATGCTGAAGTTGCCCAACATAGAGATTGTAGCGATCCGGCTTGGGCTAGAGATTCTCTTCTGACTCTTTCTACTACTACCGAGTCAACAATAACATCACTTATAGCTACCGATAGGGAACTGGCTAAAATCGCGATCGTCGCCGCTACGGAGTTATCGACTACGGTTGCTAGGGCTAGCCAAGCCAAACTGCCCAACAGTCCCGATAAAATTAAATACGATCGCCGACGATAACCAAAGATCGGCAAACCATCGGAGAGAAAGCCGAATACGGGCTTAATTACCCAAGGAAGAAAAGCAATCCCAGCTAAAGCTGCTACTTGTGCCGGACTTAAACCGAGATCGTCTTTGAGAAAAAAACTAATTGCTAAACGGGCTAAGCCGAGAATACCTTGAACGAAATAGACTGTTAAAATTGCAAATAATTCTGGAGTTGGTTTGTTGCCAAATAATATTTTTTCTTGTATCATCTGCTGAAGTTTTTAAGCTACCAAATCCGGCGGCGGTCAATTTTTTAAGATTTGTTTCTTTATCTATCATATACGTCCGATTCTATAAAAGCGATCGCCTAGAGGTGGATTTTCCTTCTAAATCGTTATTTGCTGCTTCGAGATTGAACTGTTTTCGAGGGAAAATAAAATTATTTTTCCGAATAATTTTTCATTTTTTTAATAAATATAAATAAAGATTGAAAAGGGTAATTTGTTTATGCTATGAATTAATATGTCTTTTGTTAAAGATAGCAAATAAAACTATTACTATCTAGAGCAATCGATCGCCAATCAATTCCTATTTGTAAAGTAAATCTAATTCAATGCTTAAAAAGATTTTATATGCCGATTCTGGAGCAGGTAATACATCAGAAATGCTCAAAGTTTTGATGGATCTACCCGGTATCAAAAAAGCAGAACTAACGATTTTGCACGTAGTAACGCCTCAAATAACTACCGAAGCAGAAACAAAAAAATGGGAAGAAGGAGGCCAATTAATCGCCAATATTATTAAAGAATTAAATCTAGATACTACTAAAGTTACTAGCGTTTTGCGTCAAGGAGATCCTAAAGACCTAGTTTGTGAAGTAGCTCAGCAAATAGATGCGGATTTAATTGTCATGGGTTCTCGAGGATTAAAGCGTCTAGAAGCGATTCTTGAAAACTCAGTAAGTCAGTATGTTTTTCAATTAACCGATCGCGCGATGTTATTGGTTAAAGATGACGTTTACGTAAAAAAAATCAAACGAGTAATGGTAGCGTTAAACAAATCTAATGCCGCTCAATATACTTTAGATTTAGCGATCGATTTACTTAAAGACTATCCTGGTAGCGAATTAATTTTAGCTCGAGTCAATCCAGATTTAAACCCAAATTTACTGCCTTTATCTAAAAATGAAATGGAAAATAATCCGATTTTAGCTCCAGCAGCAACAAGAGCCAGAAGAATGGGGATCTCAACTCGCTGTATCGTTACTGGAGGCAAACCTGGGGAACAAATTTGCACCTTAGCAGAAGAATATAATGCAGATTTATTAATGATCGGTTCGCCAGAACGTCGTCCTTCGGTTGCCAAAAGTTTACCAGATCTAGATCGACTCTTAGGCACTTCTTTATCGGACTACATTCGAGTTAATGCTAATTGTCCGGTACTCTTAGCGCGCAAAGAATTCTCTTCTTAAATCGAGAAATCAGCTAATTATTCAGAAAATTGAAACGATAAAAGGATAGAGTTTTCAAGACCCTATCCTTTTTTGATTTTCTTATTATTTTCTTATCTTCAGATTAGCCTCTTTCTTCTTGTTTTGTTTGAATAAACAGGATTAAGAGAAAAACTGTAGGTACTAAAACGAAGAGAATCGTTGCTACAAAACCAAGATCGTTAACTTGCATTATTTTAGCCGCCTTTTATTTAATAAAACTAACAACTTTTAGGATATCATTACCTCGCTTAAATCGCTCTTTTTGAAATGCTCGTAAAAACAAATCGATCTCAAAAAAAGACAGCGCGATCGTGCATTTACAATCGAGCAAAATCGATTAAGGTTTGGTTTTAACACTTACCGGCCCGTTAACTATTGTTTGACAAGCCAAACGATAACTATCTGGTTTGCGTTTGAGTTTTCTGTTTTCAAAATCAGTTCTTTGAGAAAGGTTTTCCATTCCGCTCACTATTTCAACAATGCAAGTCCCACATTGCCCGTATCCGCCGCAACTGACCATTTTTCCCCTAAAAGTATATAGATCGATGCCATTATCTACTGCTTGTTTCCTTAAGTTAGCACCATTAACTGCAAATACTTCT
>JASJCW010000232.1 GCA_030065265.1 Prochloraceae cyanobacterium | reverse complement strand
CTTTTGCTAATTTTGCGATCGCGTCTTCTTTTGTTGGCTCTAGCCAAGCGTAAATATAATCAATAAACTTAGATAATTCATTGCGATCGGTGCTGTTAGAATAGTGAAATCCTAAAGGAATATTACTAATTTTTTTAAAGCAACTATTACTTAAAACCGTTGCTAAATTTTGTCCCACATAAGGATTTCCACCGGCTGCAAACAATAATTCAGACAAAGAATTTCGTAAATAATTGTAATCTTGCAAATCGGGATAAATTGCAATAGTTCGATAATCAGTTTCAGTTAAAGTAATTGTACCTCCAGGTTTGAGAACCGGATAAGCTTCATCTAAAATTGGTTTAGGATTGTTAACGTGTTCCAAAAACCAGATACCATAGATATAGTCAAAAGTATTATCTTGCCAAGGTAATTGACTAGCATCGCCCAAGCGCAAATCTACATCAGTTAAATTGAGGCTTTGTAAATATTGACGAGCGTAATTTATTTGTTTAGCTTCGCGATCGATTCCGGCTAATTTTAACCCTGGAAAAGCTTTTCCTAAAATGCCTAAAACCGCTCTCGCACCGCAACCTATTTCTAAGAGACTTTTACCTTGGCAGTAGTTTAGATCTCTTAAAATTAATCGATCTTGCCAGTATTGAGCTTGTTGGATTAATCTTTCTTGCTCGATCGCAGAATAACCGTGAATGTAATCGATACTCATGATTATTTGTGAGTGATTAGCAGTTGATTTGATGATATCAGAAATCAGACCGCTAAATTAATTTAGTTAAGTAATTAACAAAAACTGCTATTCGGGGGAATATCTTGCAATCTACCCTCACCGATCGCTAAGATAGCTTCTTTAAGATCGACATCCCCAGTATATAAAGCTTTACCGACAATTACCCCATTTACGCCGAGCGGTTCGAGGGATAATAAACTAAGTAAATCGCTCAAACAACTAACTCCACCAGAAGCAATAACCGGAATTTCTACAGCTTCGGCCATTTCCCTCAAAGCTGCTTCGTTAACTCCCGAAAGAGTGCCATCGCGATGAATGTCAGTATAAATTATTGCTGCAGCAGCAGGAAATTTTAAAGCTAATTCTACTGCAGAAATTTGCGAAGTTTCGAGCCATCCTCTAGTTGCTACTTTACCATCTCGAGCGTCAATTCCGATCGCAATTTTGTCTGTAAATTCTGCAATTAATTCGTTGACTAATTCAGGTTTTTCTACTGCGATCGTCCCGACAATAGTTCTAGCTACTCCGAGGTTTAACAGTTGGGAAATACTTTGGCGATCGCGCAATCCTCCCCCTACTTGTACTGGTATGGAGAGACTTTTAACAATTTCAGCGATCGTGCTGTAGTTAGTTGTTTTTCCTTCTTTTGCCCCGTCTAAGTCTACCACGTGCAGTCTAGTTGCACCTAAATCTGCCCATTGTTTCGCGACATCTATTGGGTTATCGTTAAATATTTCGGAGCGATCGTAGTCTCCTCGGTAGAGTCTGACGCATTTTCCTGCGAGTATATCTATTGCTGGAATTACTTCCATTTTTCTTTTTATCTATAATTATCCAATCAAATTATGGTAAAGGAATAGTTTATCTTCAGGGAGATTTTTACCATTTTTATTTAATAAGAATAATTGAGTTTGAAGATTTTTAAGCACGCTGTTATTGATAGCGTGCTATGTAGTTAGAGGTTTAATGTTTTAAGCATCTGACTCGTCTACAACTTCAACGCGCAAGGCAACGTGCTGGGATTTGCCAATTTCGTAAAAACTGCTTCTGTGCATTACTTGAGAATTGTCCCATAAGACGACATCCCCAGGCTGCCAAACGTGAGTATAAACTGGAGTGCAAGCGAGTATTAAGGTCAAAAGTTGTTGCCAAAATTCTTTAGCTTCTTTTTGTCGATGTTTCATTCCGACTAAAGTTGCAGTTTCTTCTCCTAAATACAGTCCTTTTTTACCGGTTATTTTATGAGTAGAAACGATCGGATGGATTTTTTCCTGGCACTCTTCTTGATTGGTTTTCGCAGCAGGTAAGATCGGGCGATCGTGGGTTAAATACATCCGGTCTAATTGCCGCTTGATACTGTATTCTAAGTTATTATATGCTTCCAATAAATCGATAAAATCTGTAGTTTGAGGATATCCTTTTTGTCCTTGTAAGGGAATTTTTGCCCCATAGTCCATAACTGCACATAACGAATTAACTTCTAGTGTTTCTAAATTCGTTAATCTATTTCCATCTTGATGCCATTTGCGATTTAATTTTTTTTGTTCTATCTTATCTTTAGCTATTCCTTTTGGATTTCCCAAGATTCGCACTCCTGGAGTTTGTAAGTTTGGGTCTATATCTGGGTCTATTTCGATCGCAGCTTTACCAAATATCCGATTTCCAAAAGTCTTTAAAGCAAATTCTCTCAATTGGGACGCTTTGAGGTTTTGTCTTTTAATAATTACAACACCTTTTTGCCAAAGCGATTGTTTTAGTTGTTTAATTTCTTTGGTTGTTAATGTTGTAATGTCCCTGCCTTGTAATACTTCTACTCCAAGTCTAGAATGCCGGTTATTTGTCGGTTTTTCTTGATTGTTTAGTGCTATTGTCATATTTTTTAATTATTAAAATAGATATTTATCACTCGATATTACATAATGAAATACTAAATCGAATTAAAATATCCGATTTATTTTTTTGCGCCTTGTTTCAATTTTTGCTTTTAAACTTTTCTTTAGAAAGAGTATATATACGCTTAGGTTTTGTATCTAACTATAGCTAGATACTGAGAGAAGATATTACACTTACGCAATCTTCCCTTGAAATTTTAGAGGTTTTAATAGTTACGGCTTAACGTTAATAGCTAAGAGTTTATTTATTCCTCTCTAACTAGTATATCTAAAAGTTTTAGCAAATATTTTTTTTATCTTTATGAAATTAGTGTGTGCTTTTCGGTGACGATCTACCTCCAAAGGGCTTTAATTTTAAAAATTCTAACTTTAGGGCGGGTCTTTTTGGCTAAGTAGTTAACTTAAATTTATTTATAGATGGGATCGATCGCCAATAAGATAAGTTAAGTTAATTTTAATGATTCGGAATTAATCGATTGAAAAAGAAAACCCAAGGGATAAAATAGGTCGATTAGAGTGACAATTAAAATTTATCCATCGCCAGGATCGGGATTTTCACTATTGGGAATTAACTCGTCAATAATAGTAAAACGGACGTGATTGATGGCTAATTCTCCCAAACTAACTCGCTCTTTAGTTAGAGGAATACCTTTACTAGTGAGAGATTCAAAAGAAATATCTTTAGCCACTTCAGCATGATACCAAGCTAAACCCATAAAAAAGCGAGTCGGATAGGGGCCGCCTTCGTAAAGATCGTCGGGATTAGATTCCATTGGCAACCAACCAATACCGGGTAAATAAAATTCCATCCAAACGTGGTTAAAATCGGGTTGAAGGGGGATATTTTTAAGATCTGGTGTCAGAGGACATTTATAGCGTCCGACGGTGCGACAAGGGATACCATTTAAACGGGAAAGTGCGAGTAAAACACCTAAGTATTCTCCGCAAGATCCGACACCGCGACGCAAAACTAGATCTGGGGTATCGATTTGGGGTTTAATCCCGTAAGAGAGGCGATCGTAAACGTAATTGCGGATCGAATACATTTTCCGCAACAAGTTAGTTTCTTTAGATGCTGACTCCATTGCCGCGCGCAGGATAATATCCGTATCCATTGCTAAATTATCGTTATCTTGTAAGTAATGCTGTTTAACTTCTGGGGGGATTTCTGGGATATTTTCGCAATCTCGAGGGGTAATTTGGTACTTAATACTCCAAACTTCTAATAAGGCTTTCCAGCCAAAAATATAGCGATCGCGGGAGTTAAAGCGATCGAATTTAAAGACGGCAATTCTTTGGTTGCTTTCAACAACTTCAGTAAAATCAAGTCCGACTGGTTCGATTTTTCTAATTTTTTGTCGGGGTGTTTCTGCAGGTAGGGCGATCCGCCATTCGAGATCTTCTATTTCGATCGGATCTAAAGGAGATATTTCCTCAGTGTAGGTCATTTCAATTAAATAACCGTTGGAGAGGGCATATTTTTTTTCTGGGTAATACTTAAAGTAAAGTGGATGGATAAAAGTGCGATCGCGGTATAAAAGTTCTTTTTCCGTTTCTAGATTGGGATTATCCCTAATGTAAGCTTCGCGATCGGCATAAGCTAAATACAGGGTGTCGCCATAAAAAGCCAAACCAGTGGGAGATTCGTAAGGAGTTAAAACGCTAAAAATAGTTTCTCCAGTAGCGCGATCGAGACAGTAAACTGTTTGTTCGATGTTATCTGCGATCCAAATTTCTTCATCTTTGATAGTAATGCTTTCGTTACCGATACCTGGAGTATAAAAGTGGGTAATTTTTCTAGCAGTGTCGCGATCGAAGACTAAAATTTGTCCGGTTTTTTGACAAGTTGCATAAACTGTAGAACCTTTGATTGCTATACCATCGAGCGGATCGGAAAATCTCAAAAATAGTTCTATTTTGCCCGGTACGAGATTTTCAAAATTACAATAATAGATACTATCTCCAGATACGTACCACAGCAGATCGTCAGCAACAGCTAGATCGGTTACGCCAACCAATTCAGACCAATTATGGTTGTTTAAAATTTTCGTATTGTCGGTGAGGGGATCTATGTCTAAAAGATAGCCATTAGTAGAATCGATCGCCAGTAATTTATTGTCTTGAAAAGCTATTCCTCGTAACGAGCAAGCAGCGATCGGTCTAATAGTTCTTAATGGTAAATTATTGTGGCTATTTTTATCTTCCATTTGATATAGATTATCGATTGTTTGTTATTTTGTTTATTTGATAGCAGCGATAGAAATTAAGTATATAAGAACACAAAAAGATAAAGAAATATCTAAATAACAAATTAAGCAATTTAACCTGGTCAATCTTCTCAAACCCCAGATACCATAACATTGGTAACTAAAATTAAAATAGCGATCGCCCCAGATCGATCCGATCTAGTCTTAAGTTACTCAAAAGATACATTAAAAAAAGAAGATAAATCGATCGTGACTCAAATATTATCTACCCCAACCACCAGCAACCAAGAGTGGCACACCGAAACGGTCGATCGAACTCTAGAGCTATTAGAATCCGATCGCAGCAAAGGTTTGACCGATTCTATTGCCGATAAAAGACTGCAAATATACGGAACAAACGAATTAAAAGAAACTGCGGGCCGCAGTAATTGGCAAATTTTAATCGATCAGTTCAGCAATATTATGTTGCTAATGTTGATTGCAGTGGCGATCGTTTCTGGGATTTTAGAAATAGTTAATTTAAGAACCGGTCACAGTTCGGGGGGTTTTCCTTTTAAAGATACGATCGCGATTATGTCGATTGTAATTCTGAATGGTTTATTAGGATATTTGCAAGAAACCCGCGCCGAAAAAGCACTAGCAGCCCTCAAAGCTCTTTCTTCCCCTAAAGTACAAGTAATTAGGGCCGGACAAAGAAAGGTTTTAGAAGCAAAAGCGATCGTCCCGGGAGATATTATTCTGCTCGAAGCTGGAACTCAACTTTGTGCTGACGGACAAATAGTCGAAGCATCGTCTTTGCAAATTAGAGAATCAGCATTAACCGGAGAAGCCCAATCGGTTAATAAATATATTAGCCCCAACGGACTCGATCGCGATACTCCCCTGGGCGATCGCCACAATATGGTTTTTAGCGGCACTGAGGTGGTTAACGGACGGGCTAAAGTGGTGGTAACTAGCACGGGGATGCAAACGGAATTGGGCAAAATAGCTCAAATGTTGCAGTCGGTGACGCAAGAAGAAACCCCTTTGCAAAAAAGAATGACCCAGTTGGGTAACGTGTTAGTGACCGGATCGCTAATTTTAGTTGCTTTTGTGGTGGTTGGCGGTACGATCCAAGTAGGTAATTTTAGTCGCCTTCAAGATTTAGTTGAAGTATCTTTAAGTATGGCTGTAGCTGTAGTACCGGAGGGTTTACCGGCTGTAATTACGGTTACTTTAGCCTTGGGTACGCAACGCATGGTGAAACGGAATGCTTTGATCCGCAAACTTCCTGCAGTTGAAACCCTCGGTTCGGTCAATACTATTTGTTCTGACAAAACCGGAACTCTGACTCAAAATAAGATGGTAGTTCAAGAAGTCGCAACTTTAGAAGGTACTGTCAAAATAACCGGGGAAGGTTATCAACCAGATGGAGAATTTTTAGATAGTTACAAAAAACCGATCGAAACCAGCGATCGCCCAGAATTGCAAGTTTTGTTAGTCGGTTGCGTCTTATGCAACGATGCTTTACTAGAACAAAAACAAAATAACTGGGGTATTATTGGCGATCCGACAGAAGGGGCTTTATTAGTTTTAGCTGGAAAAGCTAATTTAGTTCAAAACGCCGTTAACCATCAGTTAGAAAGAGTTTGGGAATTTCCGTTTTCTTCAGAACGCAAAAGAATGAGCGTTATTTGTCAGAAAAAGCCCGGAGTCGATCGCCCTATTTCTGAATTTAGCATTCAAAATTCCCCTTTTATCATGTTTGTTAAAGGTTCTCCAGAACTAGTTTTAGAACGCTGTCGCTACTATAAAGTTGGTAACGATACTCTGAGTTTGAATCAAGAGATTCGCAGAATTATCATTAGAAGCAACAATAGTATGGCAAGTCGCGGCTTGCGAGTTCTAGGCTTTGCTTACAAACCTTTACAAGAAATTCCCGTTGGTAAAGACAAAGATGCGATCGAAACAGAGACTATTTGGTTGGGTTTAGTCGGAATGATGGACGCACCGAGATCTGAAGTTAAAGCTGCAGTGCAAGAGTGTAAAGAAGCTGGCATCAGACCGATAATGATTACAGGAGACCATCAACTGACAGCTAAAGCGATCGCGGAAGAATTGGGCATATCGAATAGCAGTGCGTTAGTTTTAACGGGGAGGGAATTAGAAAAAATTTCTCAAAGCAAATTAGAAAAAGAAGTCGATCGGATTAACGTTTATGCCCGCGTCTCTCCAGAACACAAACTCCGCATCGTGCGAGCATTGCAAAAGAAAAATAATTTTGTTGCCATGACTGGAGATGGAGTAAACGACGCGCCGGCCCTCAAACAAGCCGATATCGGCATCGCAATGGGGATTACTGGCACTGATGTCAGCAAAGAAGCCAGCGACATGGTACTTCTCGACGATAATTTTACCACGATCGTTGCCGCAACGGAAGAGGGTCGAGTTGTCTACAGCAACATTCGCCGCTTTATTAAATACATTCTCGGCAGTAATATTGGTGAAGTAATTACAATCGCCGCAGCACCTTTATTAGGCCTTCCTGACGTGCCTTTAACCCCTTTACAAATACTGTGGATGAACTTAGTTACTGACGGTTTACCTGCTTTAGCTTTAGCTGTCGAACCAGCAGCACCGGATGCGATGCGTCAGCCTCCTTTTAGTCCGAAAGAAAGCATTTTTGCGCGCGGTTTGGGTTATTATATCGTGCGAATTGGCATTATCTTTGCTGTCTTTTCGATCTCGTTAATGTTATGGTCTTATCGCAATTCTCAAGGCGATCCTGATAGTTGGAAAACAATGGTTTTTACTACTCTTTGTCTTGCCCAAATGGGTCACGCTATTGCGGTGCGATCGGACAATCGTTTAACTTTCCAAATGAATCCTTTTTCTAATCCTTATTTGTTGGGTGCGGTTGTCGTCACTACAGGTTTGCAATTTATGCTAATTTATGTCGAGCCTTTACGTAACTTTTTCGGTACGACTGTTTTAACTGGTGAAGAGTTAATTGTTTGTCTGATTTTTAGCAGTTTTATGTTTATTTGGGTGGAGTTGGAAAAGTGGTTTATTAATTGGTTTAATTCCCGGAAATAAGATATTTTTGGGTGTATTGTTATATGCCCTATTTTCATTTGAGAAGGTTAGGGGAAGAGAGAAGAGGCAAGAGGGAAGAGGCAAAAGAGAAATAATCCCATTTTTCAAAAGTAATAAGAGACTTATTGGGAAACTTTACCACAAGATGTAGTTCCGCAATATGAAGACTTGCCATTTTGATAAAAAATATCCGCCAATAATAGCGGATTAACAATTATAGCAGTCGAAGCAAAGATTATGACAATTTTATTTGTTCGCTACTACCTACTAACTATTCTCTGCTTTTACAATTAGTGTCCTAATCTATAGTTCAGTTGCCATAATTCTTGTTGTTTTAGCTGATTAAAAACTAGAACCATTTTTAGCAATAAATCGAGCGGCGATCGCCCCACCAATAAAGCCGAATAAATGACCTTCCCAAGAAACTCCCGGTTGTGAGGGTAAAACTCCCCAAACTAAGCTACCGTAAATTGCAGCCACTGCGATCGATAGAACAATTGAAGGCATATTTCTTTGAAAATAGCCCCTAAAGAGTAAAAAACCTAAATAACCAAAAATAAGGATACTCGCACCGATATGGACGCTTCTGGGCGCGCCAAACAGCCAAACACCAGTCCCACCGACTAACATAGTCCAAGCTGTGACTATGAAAAAATCGCTAGTTCTTTGTAACATGACTAACCAACCAAGGGTTAGAAAAGGAACGGTATTGGCGATTAAATGTTCAAAATCGCCGTGAATGAAAGGCGCAAATAAAATACCTCTCAAACCGATCGCCTCCCTCGGTATGATTCCATAAAAATCTAGTCCACCTTGAAACACAAATTGGTTAACCTAAGCCAAAAAGTTACCTTTTTAACTCGGCTTCAAAACCGTGCTTGAGACTTTCACCTCACACGGCTCCTCTGTACGCGGCTAGTGCCTTTTACTTGCACTGTCGTTCGAGATCTGGGAAAATATACATCTGATAAACTAACGCGCTGCTGCCAGTATTTATCTTCGTCGCTGTCGAAAGGCGATCGCATCGGATCGATTTCTTGCCATCTTTTACCAGCACCAAAGCTAGTATGTTTTAGCAATTGAATCGATTTTTGACCGGCTTCAAAAACAGCAAAAACCCATTTACTTCCGCCGATGGTATGCCAATATTTATTAGCAATCCAATTTTTACCTTTTTTAGGATGGCGGCGAATTCCCCAACGCCACAAACGCTGATGGAGTTGATAATCTAGTTTGCTAAAAACTTTACTAGAATTCCAAAAAGAGCGATCGCAACACCAATCGCGAATCATTGGATTTAGTCTGGCGATTAATTGAGCTTGATCTTTAGCGTTGCAGCTTTTTACGAGATCGGCAAGTTGGCGATAATGACGTTGCATTTCATCTTTGGATGGTGCTATTTGGGTGGTAAAACCGCAAGATTTAAACTTAGTTGGAAATTGACGAATGTTATAAGTCTGAAAGTCGAATCCAGGCTTGCGATCGCCAAATTCTTCTAAAGTATGACCCAAATCAGTTTGGCTGTCGTTAAATTTTAAGTCGAGATTTTCTAAGAATTTATAGAGCTTTCCTCGGCATTGTTGGATGATTTTGAGATCGTTACAAAAGAGAACTAAATCGTCGGCATAACGCACCACTTTAACGGGGGTTGCTGTCGATTCAAAATCTTTTTTTAAATTGTTTTCCATTCCTTGGAAATAAACATTAACAAGAAAAGGTGTCAGGATCTGTCCGATCGCAACTGTTTCAAATTCAACGCCGTATTGTTTGCGTTTTGCCCATAAATTCCAGTCGATAACGCCTTTTTTTACCAGGATTTTTAATTGCCTTCTTAATTTAGGAAAAGTATTAAACTTGTCCAAAAGTAAGGGATAATTAACTTCATTAAAACAGGGAGCTAAATCGACCTTTAAAAAATATTTAGGTTGAGGTGCGATCGCCAGCCAAATTGCTTTTAAAGCATCACGATCGCATCGCCCGGGCCGATAGCCATAGGAATGAGGATCGAAACGAGCTTCCCATTCTGGCTGGAGTGCCAGCAAAATGAGAGCCTGAACCGCGCGATCGCTCATGGT
>JASJCW010000231.1 GCA_030065265.1 Prochloraceae cyanobacterium | reverse complement strand
GGAGCGATCGCCAGATGCAATTCCAATACTTGTTGTAATCAAAATTTGGTGTTCTTTAATGATAAATAGGGATTTAAAAAGCTGATTAATTTCTTTGATAATAGCCTTGATTTCTGCTGTATCTTGTTTGATGTCATCGAAGACTAAAACAAAGCGATTGTTATTGGGATAGGCAATAATTTTAATCTTATGATTGTTGAGAGCATATTCTTTCAATCTTTGTGTAACACTTTGAAGCAACCAGGTGGAAGATTCATTCTCTAAAGTGGCATTTAACCAATTAAATTGGTCTAAATACAATATTAGAAGTAAAAAGTTTAAATTATCTTCTTGAGAACAAAGGCGATCGAATTGTTGTTGCAATCCTAATTGATTTGGTAATTGAGTTATTCCCTCGATCGCATCATTTGTTTTTTCTTTTTGATAACGTCGATCTATTTTAGCTTGTTTGCTAAAGCGAACTTCGATCGCACTTAAAAGTTCGGGAGGAGTGAAAGGTTTTGTCAAATAATCATCTGCACCTAATTGTATTCCTTTACGCCAATCATTTCGATCTGCTTTAGCTGTTAAAAATATAAAGGGAATAGCGGCAGTTTCTTCATTTTTTTGTAATTCTGTTAACACTCCATAACCATCTAATTCGGGCATCATTACATCAGAAATAATCAAATCTGGACGTTCACTTCTGGCCAGTTCAACGCCGATTTTTCCATTTTCTGCGGTGATTACGTTAAAGTCTTCAAGAAAAAGAATTTCTTCGATATTTTCGCGAATGTAAGTTTCATCTTCTATAACTAAAATTGTTTTGTTTTCCATTTATATTAACCTCAATTATTTAAATAAATTCCGATGAATAAATATTTGCTGGAATTGTTATTGTGAAAGTCGTACCTTTATTAATTTCACTAGTCACATCAATAACCCCTTGATGGAGTTCAACGCTATGTTTGACAATAGCTAAACCTAATCCAGTTCCTTGTATGTTGCCAACATTTTGACAGCGATGAAATGACTCGAATAAATGAGGTAAATCTTCGGTAGGAATACCAATTCCTTCATCTTTAATTTTAAAGATTAAATTTTTTTCTATCCATTCACAACTGAAATATACATTACTTTCTTCGGAAGAATATTTAATTGCATTGGATAATAAGTTAGAAAAAATATGACGCAGTAGTTTCTTATCTAAATTGAAATTAAATTCTGAATTATTTTCAAGTTTAGCTCCCAAAGATAAATGAATGTCATGATTGGAATAACCTAATTTAATTTCATCGATTAGATCGTAACAAAATAATTTTAAGTTGAGAGGTTGTGGGTTGAATTCTAATTTATTTGCTTCTGCTTTACTAATTGTGAGAACGTCATTTAATAAATCTGTCATATGGGTGACGGAGGATTGAATTCGATTTAAATGTTTGTCTTTTTTTTCTTGATTTAATTTATCGCCGTAGGATTGAAGCAAGCCAGCAGAAGAAGAAATGATTGCTAAAGGAGTTCTGAATTCATGGGAAGTCATGGAAACAAATCGAGATTTTAGCTCTCCTAATTCTCGCTCTTTTTCTAAAGCTTCAATTAATTCTTGTTGGGCTTTTTTACGTTCGGTAATATCGTTGAGCGTTCCAGAAATTCCGATTGTATTGTCCGATAAATCTTTCATTATTTGTTTGATTACTTCAATCCAGCGAAAATTATTATCTTTAGTTAAATAGCGAATTTGATATTGGGCATGATTGTTTTGATTTGTCAGTAAAGATTGTAAATTTTTTAAAGCAATTTGACGATCTTCAGGATGAATGTAATTGAGGAAATTAGTTTGTAGAGTTTCTTCGATTGTAAAACCAGTAATTTCACTCCAAGCTGGATTAAGAAATGTCCATAAACCGCTGTCGTCTATTTGAAAAACTACCTCTTTGAGATTGTTAACTACAGAACGATATTTTTCTTCACTATTGCGTAAATTTTGCTCTATTTTTTTCCTGGCAATAATTTGTTTGTGTAATTTTCGATTGGTTTGAATTAATTGAATAGTTCTTTGTTCTGCTCTGACTTGAAGTTCTTTGTTTAAATGTTCGAGCTGTTTTTCTTCTTGAGCGCGATTGCTAATATCTCTAATAATTCCTTGCACTAATCGATCGCCATCTACTTCATATAAACTAGCAGAAACTTCCGCCTTAAAAATTCTATTATCTTTTGTTTTAAATTCAGTCTCAAAATTGATAGAGCGATCCTGAAAAACTTTATTTAATCTATTTTTAGATTGCCCTTCTTTCGATTGAGGATGAAGTTTGGCAAGAGTAAGAGATAATAATTCTGCTTTGGTATATCCTAATAATTGACTTATTTTAAGATTAGCATCAATAATATTGCCTTCTAAATCGTGAATAATAATACCGTCGCTACAATATTTAAAGAAATTACTATATTTATTCTCTTCAGAAATTGATTTTGGTAGTTTTTCTGTTTTTGGGGCGATCGCTACTCCGTTCAACACCACATAATCTAATTCTCCTTCAAGGTTAGATATTGGACTATAAGACCAAGCAATTAAATGTTTGCTTTTATCTTTAGCAATCCAATAATTTTTGGAATTATAATTAGATTTACTGAGCAGAACTTTTTCAAAATTAAGTTTAATAGCTTGAGCTTCTTCTGAAAAAATAAATAAATTCCATAAAGATTTATCGTATACCTGTTCTAACTTGTAGCCTGTGAATGATTGACAAGCTTGGTTGAAATTTTTGATTCGCCCTCGAGTATCAGCAATAATAACTAAAGCTTCAGTATAAGCATTTTCTCGATCTTGATTGACGATTTTAGCATTATTTGTTTCGTTTAATAAGGTATCTTGAAACATTGATTATTTTCTGATATCAAAAATAAAAAATCAAATATTAATTACTACGTTACAACAAGATATTAATATTAATTATTAACAATTTTAGCTAATCTCCAATCTAATTGTAAATTAGCATTATTCCTGAATTATTACGGTTTATTTGTAAGCAATTTGTCGTCAGCGAAAATACTTATTTTTTTTATAAAAATAAAAAATCAAGAAGAGCGAACGGACAAATTTTGAAAATGAATATTTTAAGATTAAGCTTTTTATAGAAATCAGTTTAAGTCAAAATTCAGTCTTTGCTCGGTGGTATATGAGTTATGGCAACTGAGCTATAGGTCAGGACAATAATGGTAATAGCAGGAAATAGTTAGTAGGTAGTAGGGTTACAATGAATAGAAAAATCAAGAGGTCTTAATTTAAATTTATTAATTCTGCTTGACCAACACTAATCATCGAAGACGCCTTTCTTGGTGCGCTTTTTTTCTTCTATCTCGGGAATAGATAAAATTGCCATAAACTTTGCTTCGACTGCTATATTTGCTAGCAGAGGATTCTTTGAGGCAATCATTTACTTAATAAATTGACCATCGCCATTATTAAAATCGTAAGCGATCGCAATTTATGCTCTCAAAACGATAAAAATTAAGAAGAAGGTTAGATTATTTAAAATAGCTCCCCAAATTAAGATCGAGCTACATCCACATTGGAAAAGAATTAAGCCGATCTTCTGTTAATGGTTCTGGTAACCAACCCATTTCTACCGGAATATCATAAAGTCTTCCTGGTGCTAGTCTTTTCCACATATGGCGCATTCCAGGAACGATTACTTTAGCTACTCTCAATCCAATATCGGGACGGGTTTGATCTAAAACAAGCATTTCTAAACCATTTTTGGCAACTATTTCTTGACATAATTTGAGATCTGCGAGCAAATCATCCGTTGCCATCTGAGCATAATCCCTTTCAACTTTAGCCGCAACTCTTCGATCTGGAACTAGATAAGGTCGATCGCCCACTTTAGCAGTTTGCCACCATTGTAAAGCTAAAGGATCGGCTGATGGGTGATATTGAGTGCTGCCATCTGGTTTAGCGACTAAAACATTGGGTAAGATTTGGTTAACTTCAGTCAAAGCTCGACCGATCGCAATTTTAGGGTCGAAATGGGCCCCATAACCGAGAACGATATCTTCTACATCGCGATCGCATCTGCGACTGATAGCAGCGAAAACGGGAATATTGAGATCGCTAGTCAGATCTAAAACCCAAATTTCGCGATCGAGACTTTGATAATATTGCCGGAGACTTTGAAAATAAGGTTCGTCAAAACTATTGAGATCTACTTGCGGTTTTTTGAGACAGTTGTACCACCATAAAGCAACACTATCGCGCTCGACTAATTCCATAAATCCTTGCAAGATCGCCTCTTCAATGTTGTTTCCAGCAGCACAACCGTTAGAGTCAGCCCAACAGTCGGGTTTGTCAGGGGAAGGATAGCCATAATAACAGTAAGCAGTTGGCAAATATTTAAATTCTTGGTGAGTTAACGACCAAACTGGAGTCCAATCAATTTCTCTGGCTTCATCAAAAGGTTCGGGTACTTTTTGAAACCAACCTTGAGACTCATTATTCCATTGCTCTCTATTTTGATATTGCTCTTGGCTGAAATTCATGCAAGCATTGGGATGAATTGCTCGATCTCCCATTTGTTGGTAGCTGCCTTTTTCCCTAATTTCATCCCCTTGGAATACTCCAGAATATCGCTCGATCGCTTCGCAAAAACCGCTAGCCATAGCTTGAGAGTCAGTTTTACCTTTACCGGCACTTCTACCGCCGATATTTTGCCGCAAACTGGCTAAATCGTCGAAAATACTGACAAAATGATGTTTGGCGATGTAATTATGGGTTAACCTATTTCCCGGCATTTTATTCAATTCTCGCACTACCCCAGTAATCGGGCTAATATGATGTTGATATTGTCTGAGGGTTTCTTCTGGCGATCGCGATCGGTGTCCGCCATCTGCGGTAAAAGTTTTCTGGCGATGTCCCAAAACGACTGGTAAAGGTTGTTTATTTAACTTATTGACCTTTTCAGCGCAGCTAGGACATTGAGGACGTTTGACAAAACGATGGTCTTTAGTTTGCAGGGCGATCGCATCGTAAGTAATTAGATTGTTTTCTAATCGTTTGTTTTCTCCCGTGACGATCCATTTAAATATTTCTGTGGCGGCTATTCCCAATGCAGTTTGCACTGTAGCAGGGAAAAATGTCAAAGGAGGAGTTAGAGGAGTAGAAATGTCTTTTTGTCTTTGAATGAAACTTTCGATCGCCCGATTATCTCGCAAACGTTTTGCCAAACATTGCCAGCAACCAGTTATCTGGGGTTGAAATATGGGGCCGATCCAGATTATCGTGCCCGATGGTTTGACTAACATCCAAGGCGATCGCGACTCCAAGGCTTGCCGATTAAATTCATCTAAATTGGGATCGAGATAGTCATCGGTTAAAATTACTGTCAGATCGGCGGCTTCGCTTACTTGAATTTGCAGGGACTCGAGCAGCAGGGTAAAATCTTCTACAGAATTAGATCCAATTGCTTTGACAGCAATTTTAGTCTCGGCTAATCTTTGCTGGGCGCGATCGAGATTAATATTGAGATTGTCGCAGAAAATAGCTAAATTCTTCGGCAATGAAGTATTCGCTTCAACGATATAACCCTTTCGTTCAAGTTGTAAAAGAGCGTATTGCGCTTTAATGCTGAGATTGAGAACCTTTTGAAAGAAACTATTAGGATCGCTCAGAGATTTTTCTGCTGCGAGCAATTCTAGTTGAATGCGATCGATAATCGTTTCAATATTGCGATCGCCGTCAATCTGAGCGACCAAATAATAATAAATGCGATCGTTGAGCCAAATCGCTTCTGTTTCAGATAGTAAAAAAATCGTGTCTGGTTCTATAGTTTCGACAGAGTAACAAGATTTAAAATCTGGTTTTTCGAGCATTGTAGTAGTTAGTTAACTTAAATATAATTTTTTTTACCCGCCAGAGAGAAAATATCGAAAAAATAATCTTGTTGACGGTTCGTTATTGCTCGATTGGCAACAATTTTCCGACGAGCAGTCCAATTTTAAAACAAGTTGGTGTATTGTAAAAAACAAGATATTTAGTTGCAACCAGAAATTGCCAAGCCCGCTTTATTAATTGTTTTGGATCTGGCAAGATGCGATCGTAATGTCGGTATAAAGATTTCTAAAGAACTTGAGATATGCTAAACGGGTATTCAATTATTGATGCTGATTCCCACGTTATCGAACCTCAAACTATGTGGGCTGAGTATTTAGAACCGGAATTTAGAGAGTTTGCCCCTTCAGCAGAGATGAAAATAAAAGGGGAAGATATTGCCGAAAAGGTGTCGCGATCGATTCGGGATCTGGCCAACCAGCAGATGATGGAAGCCCATCCTAATGCTTATTTTAAAAGTTACGATGTCGAATCTCACGTGCAAGAGATGGTATTGATGGGGATAGATCGGGCCTTTCTTTATCCTACCTACGGACTATGGTTGTGGGCGATCGATTCGATGCAACCGGAAGTAGCAGGGGCTTTTACCCGCGCTTATAACAATTGGTTAAAGGACTTTTGCAGCTACGATCCAGATCGCTTAAATGGAGTAGGAGCAATTAATCCGCACGTCCCTGAAGAAATGGTCTCGCAATTGCATCAGATTGCCGATTTTGGCTGGAAAGCAGTATTTTTGCGCCCCAACCCAGTTAAAGGAAGATTGTTGAGCGATCGCGCTTACGAGCCATTTTGGAGGGAGTGCGAACAACTAGGAATCTCCGTAGGCATTCATGAAGGCACTCACAGCCGTTTGCCAACTACTGGCACGGATCGGTTTAATACTCGTTTTGCAACTCATGCTTGTTCTCATCCGATGGAGCAGATGATGGCATTATTAGCCTTAATTGAAGGAGGGGTATTAGAGCGACATCCCAAGCTTAAAGTAGCTTTTCTAGAGTCCGGTTGTGGCTGGCTACCTTATTGGTTGTGGCGGCTAGATGAAGAGTATGAAAATTTATATTCTGAGCCGCAAATTCAGGAAAATGTCAAGATGAAGCCCTCAGAATATTTTCGTCGTCAGTGTTTTATTGGTATTGAGCCTTCAGAACCTTATTTAGCAGAAGCGATCGATTATATCGGCACTGATAACTTAATTTTTGGTTCGGACTATCCCCACATGGATCATCAGCCCAAAGTTGTTAAAAATTTGATACAACTCGAGAAATCTTTATCTAAAGCAACTTTGCAAAAGATTGTTTGGGATAATCCTAGTCGCTTCTATAATTTAAAATCTTGTTCGAGTTTAGAGCAAATCGAGAGCAATAGATAGGGCACGATTTAACTGTTGGAGTATCTGAGGTGAAATATTCCCTCGTTTTGCCATGAGACGAGTTTTAGATATAGCTCTTAATTGCTCTCCTAGAGCGATCGTATCCTTATCAAATCCACCTTCTGGTGCAATAATGACAATTTGTGAGGGATAAATTCTTCTATTGGGGCGATAAGTCGTACAAGGAACCCCAATTATTAAGGGGCTACTTTGATTAATTGTATCTCTACTGACTATGATTATCGGTCGATTGCCTCCTTGTTCCGATCCCTCGATAGGATCTAATCGAGCATCATAAACTTCACCCCTTATCAAACTTCTTGTTCTCCTAACTGTAATGCTTCCCAACTTGCTCCGGTAAATTCTTTTTCGATCGCTTTGGCTTCTTCTTTATATTCGCGATCATCTTTCATCTCCCTAAAAGCACGATCTATTTTTTCTCTCTCTACTGCTGCGAGTAAATCTGCTAACGCTTTGGCTACCAATTCATTGCGACTTTTAGCAAAACCTTCTTTTACCGCCTTATCTGCTCTTTCAATCAAATCTAGTGGCAAGGTCAAAGTCGTTCGCACTGTTTCTTTTGGCATTTTATACTGAGATTTTGATGTCATAATTGACATCAATTGTATCATCGTTTTTGACTTTAAATATTCTCACAGCGATCGCAAACCCAAAGTTGTTAAAAAATTGATACAAATCGAGAGATCTTTATCTAAAGCGACTTTTAAAAAGATTGTGTGCGATCGTACTTGCCATTTTGACAATCTGTCTTGAAAATTTAAACATTATCAAGTATTGTGAATCACAAAATTATATACAAAATCAAAATGGCAGAAAACCCGGTTATTCAAGAGTTCATTGGTAGTGGAGATTCACTCAGAGGAAAACAATGGTATCAAAAAGATACCTATTACCAGATATTGCTTGTAGAGCCAGCTTCTGGAACGAAAGAAAGGAGAGAAGTTGAAAACATAACTACAAGTGTTTTAGCGAGAACGAGAGGTACTGTAGAATCTGATGAACTTAAACCAAAAAGTTTCGATAAATTTGAACTCGATCGCGAGACAATAGAAAGACTTCAAGCCTATCCTAGACGAAAAGAAGATCCAGAAGACAAGCTATCTTCATATTTACCCTCGCCAGGAGTTGTTTTAGCAAGAGGGTTTATGGATTTATTATCGAATGCTAGCAATGAAAGAATCAAACAAACTGAGTTAGGTAATTTTTACGAACCGATTCGGAATATATTACACAGTCGCAAATTGTCCCAGTTGATTGCTAAAACTTGGTGGACTTATTTAGAGGCGAAAAAAAAACAAAAGGATGGAACTATCCTGTGGGAAAAATTTACTGCTGGTGAATGGGATAAGATTCCCTCTAATATTTTAGATGGTCTCATAGCTAGAGAAATTTTCCTTTTTGCTGGAGGAGATTCTCCCGACAAGCCCACCCCTGAAGATCCTAGCATCTACACTCCACTAAAAGCTCAAGAGCAGACTGCTAAAGGAGCAAGGTTTCTGATTTTACCTACTAGTAAGGCTTGGCAGGGAATTGCATTGTCGCTTTTGTCTTCGGGGCAAGCATATTACAAAATAGGAGACAAATATCATCAAGTTTACCCTCCCGTTCTCAGTACAGGCGAAATAGTCTTTAAATATAGTTTCGAGGTAGATTGGAATATATTTCAAGGACAATTTAAGGAAATAACTACAAGCCAAGAATCACCTTGGATGGTATATCAAGTTAAAATGCCGTATCCGCCCATACCTTCGGAAACACAGCTAGATCCAAATAACATTAAAAAATGGGCGGAGGCAAAAGAAGAAGATGAACATCTTCCTTTTTACAAAAAAAACCAAGATGGAAGTTATTTGATAGATGTGGACTATTTTAGACCGCCCTATCCCTATATTCCCCTCAGTTCAAGTTAATTGAAACAATTACTCCTGAAAAATAGGTAGTATCTGTTTTTACTTTTTGACTTTAATCTCCCTGATTTATTTATAGGGCTAATAAAAAGATTGAAAATCATTTGACCAGATAGTTGATATGTCTGTCCTGGAAGCCCACGAGATTCTAAAGTATATACTTTGCTTTAACTTGAATTTTAGACACAATGATAAAATCCTGGAAAGCCTGTATAAAAAAAGGATTCCAGGTTTTTCTTAGCTTCATATGGATTGTCAGCCAAACAATATCAAAGCAGACTACCAGATTATCAAAAAAATCTATGAAAGTCCTAATTCATTGGTCTATAGAGCTATCCTCAACCCCGATCGTCAATTTTTGATTTTAAAGATTCTTAAAGAAAACTATCCCACTCCCTCAGAATTAAATCGATACAAGCAAGAATATGAAATTACTCGATCGCTCAATACAGATCTAATTATTAGAACATACGATCTACAGAGATATGAAAATAGTCTAGTAATGTATTTGGAGGATTTTGGCGGCAAATCTTTGAACCTCTTAATGTGCGATCGCCAATTTACTCTCAAAGAATTTCTCTCTATTGCTATCAAAATTACCGAGGGTTTGGCTGCTATTCACACTGCTAATATTATTCACAAAGATATTAACCCCTCTAATATTGTTTACAATCGAGAAACCGAAGAACTTAAAATCATTGACTTCGGGATTTCCTCCCGTTTAGCTCGAGAAAATCAGATAGTTGGCAATATCGATCGATTAGAAGGAACTTTAGCTTATATTGCCCCAGAGCAAACTGGAAGAATGAACCGAGG
>JASJCW010000014.1 GCA_030065265.1 Prochloraceae cyanobacterium | reverse complement strand
TGAGTGAAATAACTATAAAAATTAACTATAGCAGTACAAGTTTTGGTTAGGACATTTAAGAGAGGCTGAAGCCTTAAATCTTAAGCATAATCCCTCTGCCTTCTGCCTTTGAGCCTACGGCGGATAAATAGTGGGATAGGAAGGTTAAGCAAATTCCTTGCGAGCTAGTAAAACCGGACAGTTAGCATTAACTCGAAGGTAATCGGATAAAGAAGAGCCGAATAATCGATCGAGATCTGGTAGAGTTTTAGCAACTTGAGGACGACGTTCGGGAGAGCCAACCGCTAGCAAATCGATATTTAACTCTTCGACTAAATTACAAATTACCCGAGCTGGTTTTCCTGCCCTTAATAGACAACGGCAATTGATTCTCGATCTTTTAGCTCGGGCCAGAGCTGGAGCTAAAATTTCATCTTTTTCTATTTGAGATCTAGATATTGGCAACTGCTCTAATTTCAAATCTGAATTAATCCGAACTAAAATCAATTCACAACCTTGATAGTCTTGAATTAAATCGAGAGTTAATTCTAAAGCGTATTTGGCAGCAGGTGAAGAGTTGAGAGCGACCATGACTCGTTTAATTTTTTTGACGTAAACATCGTCTTTAACGATTAACATCGAGCGATCGCTTAATTGGAAAACATACTGACTCAGTGAGTTTAAAATAATCGCGACGAAGCGTCCGAGTCCTCGCGAACCGAGAATAATTAAATCCGCATCAAGAGAGCGAGCAACTTGACAGACGACATCTTTAGGTTCTCCTGGAATTAAAAGACGAGAAATTTTAATTGCGTCTAATTTAAAACTGTTAGTAATTCTAGCTAGTAAGGATTTTGCTTCTTCCTGTTGAATTATTTCTGCTTCGGTAGTGATTTGAGGCTTGAGTACGTGTAATAAAGTTATCTCAGTTTGGCTAAATCTAGGTAGCTCTTTTAAAACTGCTACCATTTCTTGTGTCTTGCCAGTTCCAGATTCGGCGTATAAAATTCTTTTGAGCATTTTTTGAGCAAATTAATTGAAATTTTCGACTATCTGGCAATGCGATCGAACCCCGATTTTCTTTGTCAGATCTTCCCTCTTTCCTTAAAGCAGCTAGAAGCAAATCCTTGGTGAAAAAAGAGCAGAGATTGGATTGCCAACCTTGAAATTCTCGAGCTGGTTAAGAATTACAAGTGAGTAATGATCCAAGCTGTTAAAGTAATTAAAACGCACCCGATAATAAAGAAAAGAACGCCATTAAGTCCGTCACCAGCAGCAACAATCTTACTACTAAAAGGACGAAAATAGCCCATTTTCTCTAATTTAGCGCGATAATCTGCACCATAGCGGGGCATTCTGGCTAAAGGCAAATCTCCCAGCTCGCGCTGAGGTAAGATTCTGCTTCTTTGATAAGGAAGAATATCATCACCAAAATTATTGAGATATTCTTCGCTACTGAGCAGTCGATTGATAAAAAATTCTAAACCTTCTGTGGCTAAAACGATCGACCAAGCTAGTTTTTCTCTTTGGTTGTAAACCTCTCTTCCCAAAACACGCTGAAGACACATTTGTACGAAACGATAATTATTGTTAACTTCGTAATTACGTCGTCGAAAAGTTTCAGAAAGTAGTAACCCGCGAATAAATTCTTTAACTGTTATTTGTCGGTTTCTCAGTTGTGACTCGAGAAAAATTTGACGATTGCTAGCTAATAATTGCTGTTCGTTAAAAATTAAGCGGTATGCTGCTTTAATTAATTCATCAATCTCTACTGAGGAGCAAACATTAGCTGTTGTATAAATTCTAGGTTGTTCGTCTCCTCCAAGCTCAAAGTTAACTACGCGCTGATTTTGACTGGAAAAAGAATAGCTTAATAAAGGAATTACCATAGTTGTTTGTTCCTAAGATATTGAAAACCAGTACCAAAGATTCTAAGCTGCATTTATCTTCAATTTCAGAATGAATGTCACTCACACTTCAGCAATGGTTAAGCAAAAGTGGCAAGCTCATTTTGCCATCAACTTATTGCAAAAAATTCTTATTAAAGAATAGTACGAGAGCGATCTATTTTTTTGATTGATTAAGAATTTAAATACTTTTTTGAGCTTATTTTTTATTTGCTTATCGATTGTCTTATTTAATAACTGGCAATCGCAGTTACATGTTTATAAATCTGGAAAATTTTAAGATATCTTCAATTAATATTCAGGCTAAATTAAATAAAGAATTTCAAGATTTAAGCAATAATAATGAGAAAAAAAGTATTATTAATGACTCTAGCGACGAACAAAAGGATTTAAATTCACTTAAATTCTTTGTTAAACACGGCATTTATTACTCAGTTTGAGAATGAAAAATTTAAATAATATAGATTAAAACAATCCAGATTAGGTCGCTCTGGTTCGAGCAAAGATCCTATAATTTAACCGATCTAACTCAAAATTAGATCGATTAGATTTCGAGACTAATTGTAGACTAACCCTCTCTTTGACGTTGAAGAAACGTGAGTTCGACGAAGTTAGAAAGCTTGAAATCAAAGGTACTCGGAGATATACCGATACGCAGGCTCATCGGTATATCTCCCCCCTCATTCCTAACTGGATGGTCTAGTCTAATACTTGAGATAAAGTTAGAAAAGTGCCGAGGGTATTGCTGGGTTACCTTTTGGTTCTAGATCTAAATGTGGCTGCTTGCTCCGTCCTGTCCTATACGAGTCGCGAAACCTCAGCGCGGGCGGTGCGCTTAATAGGCAAATAAGTATAAGCAATTAATCCAGCCGATTTGATTAACCAAAAAGTTCCAAACACTGCGATGTCTTGAATGCTCAATTTAAGAAATATTCTTTAATTGGTCATTAACAGTTTCAATTAAAGAACGTTTACCAAGCCCTCCATCTTTTTCTATCAACTGGGTCGCCAGCAACTAACAAATAAACGACTGTTCAAAACTGGATAATCAGTTTTAGGCAAATACTTTAATATATCTTTGACAATTTTTTGGAAAGAATATAACATACTAACTTAATAAAAAATATCTCAATTTATCTCCAGAAATATCATTTTTTGGAGTCATTTTTTATTAAGGATTATTGACTGTCAACACTTCTGGTATGAAGTACAAAGAAATTTATACAGGGAAGTAGCCAGAGAATTTATTATTAAAAATTTTCCAGCAAAAATCAATTTCAATTGATTGAGTAATTGATTATCGATCGCAACATATACTTCCTAAATTTTGTCAAAGCCAAACTCCTGACAACAATATCACTCGCAATTAAACTTGCAAGCGCGAGACGTGAAAAATTTTATCATGGTTAATCAAATTCTTTTAATTCGAGTATTTTTGTTCCTCCAATATATATAAATACAAATCGTCAAGAACTTTATTAGCAGATTGCACCCCACCAGAGGTCGTCCAATAGACATCATTAACTTGATAAGCTCGCTCGTTTTGAATCACTTTAAGGGTTTTCCATAAAGGGTGTTGAAGCCATTTTAATTCTACTTTTTTACCTTTATTATTGCCACTATCGTAAGTGAAATAAAACATAATATCTGCATCTAAATCGGGAATACTTTCTAATCCTAATTCTTCGGCAAATTTGTTTTTATTTTGAGTTTCAGGCCGCTTTAAACCTACCTCTTCAATTATTTGCCCGGGAAAAGATTTTTTATAATAAACTCTTGTCATTCCTGGAGCAAAACGAACTAAGGAAATTTCAGGAACTTTTCTATTTTCTAACTTAGCTTTGAAATTAGCAACTCTTTGATGCCAATTGTTCGTAATTTTTTCTGCTTCTTGCTGCCGATCTAAGGCTTCAGCATAAAGTTTGAGATTATCTTTCCAAGTTACTCCAATAGTTTCTGAAAAAACGGTAGGAGCGATCGCGGCTAATCGACGGTAAATCTGTTGTTGTCTAATTTTGCTGCCAATAATCAAATCTGGCTTGAGGATAACGATCTTTTCTAAGTTAGGTTGAAATTCATCTCCTATTACCATAACTCCTGCCATATCGCTGGCAATATAGTCAAAATAAGGATCTCCAGACCAAGATTTAACTGCACCTACAGGTTTAATTCCTAATGCTAAAACCAGATCGGTTGCTTCGTTAGTTAAAACAACAATTCTTTGAGGTTTGCCGATAATTTTAGTTGTCCCCATTGCGTGTTTAACAATACGATATTTTTCTGGCGATCGAGTTGTTTGGGTTAAATTCTCTTTTGGAGATTGAGTCGAGTTGTTTGTCGAACAACTAAATGAGACAGCAGTAATTAAAAATAAACTAATTATTCGCAATACAAAAATCTTCATCGCTAATAATTTTCCATACACTTAAATTGCAAACAAAAAAATAAATAGGTGGAAATAATCTCAAGTTAAAATTTGAAAATCTGGTTATAGTTATTCGCTCTATTAATTACAATTTTCGTTTGCAGAAGCGCACCGCCCGTGGCGAGGTCTCCTCGCCTATAAGGACGGAGCAAGCAGGCAAGAGGCAAGAGGCAAAAAAAGTTTTGTAAATTACCTAGCGATTAACTAGAATTTGCAAAATCGATCCAAAATTTAACTAAATTTGAGGCAAATCAACTATCAAGAAATTACCAATTAATGGTGTATTTTAGGCTCAGTCTCGTGCCGCGCGCCGCACTTTTAGAGTCGCTACCGAAAATTTGAGAAATATTAGGAAAATATAATTCATTAAAGATATTTTCTAGACCTATTTGCAAGGTACTCGAACCAAAATCGAGATTGCTAATTAAATCTGCGGTAACATAGTCGTCGATGCGATCGAGACCAAATCCTTGACCTTGAGGATCGCGAACTCCAGAATAGAGAATTTGAAAGCGATTGCGCCATTTTTTAGTGGTTTGATTTTCAATATAAGGACTAATTTTAATCGCTGGAATTTGGGTATTGGGTAAAGGAGTATCGTAATCACCATCATTATTTGTATCGCGATCGCCTTCAAGCCAAGTAAAGGTACTACCAACTCGCCAGCTTTGTCCCAATTTCAGGTCAACATTGGCTTCAACACCATAAATCTGTTGCGGATCGCGTAAAATTTCAAAGTCAGAATTAAACGTCGTACCCAAATCTGAAGTGCTGTAAAAACCAGCTAAAGAAGCGGCAAGATTTTGGGATTTACCTTGTATGCCAATTTCATAATTGTTTATTTTTTGTGCTTCAGGATTCAAACTACCAACGCTAGATCCTGGAGGTGCAGCTCGCAAAGCCCTTGCTACATCTGCAATAGAAAAACCTTGAGCAAAATTAGCAAAGATACTTAATTGGTCGATGGGTGAATATACAGTACCAATATTAAATAAGGTCGCATCATAATCGAGATCGCCGCCATTAATCCTATTGCCAGCAATAGTAACAAAGTCATTAACGCCAACTCCAATAAATTCCTGGCGAATACCGCCACTTATATTAAAGCGATCGCTCGGTTTCCAAGTCAGCTGGGCAAATAATCCCGTACTATTTTGTTCGATCGCAGGGGATAAAAATCCTTGACCGATTTTGTCAAAGCGCAATCCATCACTTTGAACGAAGATATTAGTATCGAACAAGTCAGCTGGTTGAGCAGAATCTTCGCGAAAATAGTCGACTCCCCACAACAAACGAACCCGCTTATTTTTGTCAAAAGGAGTATCGATGGTCGATCGCACGCCAATTCTTTCCGATTCTACTCGCGATTGCAGTACGCTGTTACCAAAAGCGGCACTATTTCGCAAATCGAAAGGGGAGAAACGAGTTAAATAATCTCGATAGTAAATTTGGGCGTTAACCGTACTTCCCAATAGAGATTCGTTATTATAACTGAGATTAACTTGAGTGTTTTTGGTTTGAGGTTGTTCTGATAATTGTAAGCCAGAGCGCGCTCTGGCTCTGGTTGATGTCGGGTCTATTACTCTGGCGAATTCCGTATCTTGTCGATCGTTGAAATAATTAATGCTTAAGTTCAGTTTTTGTTTTTCGTTAATTTGATAGCCGATTTTACCTAGGAGGTTGAGGGTTTCTAAATCTGCCAAACCACCTTGGTTTTGAGGATCTGGAGGGATGCGATCGCCATTAGCATCAAAAAAGCCGCCGCTGGCGATAAAAGATCCGCTGGTAACATAGTCAAATTTTTTGACCGTCCCAGCTATGTAAGGTTGGATGCTATAACCGATACTGTCGTTTAAGTTCGTTAAAGAACCATTTACGCCAAAACCAGTTTTAACACTTATTGGTTTATCGGTCGGACTGCGAGTAATAATATTAACAATGCCGCCAGTTGCTCCGTCGCCAAAAATCGCGCTCGGCCCTCTAATAATCTCGATTCTTTCGATCGCGCTGGGGTCGATGGTTCTTAAATCTCGTTGTGCGTCGCGATTCGTACTTTGAGGAACTCCATCAATTAAGACCGAAACTCCCCGACCTCTTAAAGTTTGACCGAAGACGCTGCTGGTTTGGGTTGGTGGGGCAAAACCGGGGACTTGCTTGCCGAGTATTTCTCCTAAATCTGGGGTTAAATTGGCTTGTTGTTCGATATCTTCTCGTTCGATCACGGTTACCGATCGCGGGACTTTCAGCTGTTCTTCTTCGGCTCGCGTTGCAGTAATTGTAATTTCTTCTCCAGAAGCGGTATTAAATACTGGAATTGTATTAATTGTTAATCCTTGAGGACTGGGTTGGACGAAGGCTGCAGTAGTTTCGGTAATCCCTGTGATTGAGATTCTCACGGTATTGTTTTCTTTGGCGATCGCAGTTACAGACAGGACGCTATCTGCTGGGTTTTCTGCTCGAAATTCTCTCCCTTGAGGCAAGTTCAAGATAGCATTGTCAATTTCTATTTCTACAGTAGGTTCTTGAGAAAGAAGCTTGAATTGAGGCGAAGATCCGTTTGTGACTACAATTAACTCTAAGCCGCTTTCTGTCGGATTGAGCTGTATTTCCAGGATTTGTACTACATCGGCTCGTGCTGGTTGAGAAGTTAAAACAATTGCTGCACCTGCAATCATCCAAGGTTTAGTTCCGAACATTTTTCCTCACACCGGTTCTATAAATTTCAGAAGTATTACACTCAATGAGAATCTTAGATTAATTAAAATATTTCTCATTTAAAAAAAAATAAGATTATTGCTAAGTGCTTTATTTTCTGGAGCAATTTTGATTTGTATTTTAGATTACCACAAATATTTCCTTTTAAAATCTATCTTTAGTAATAAAAATTATCAATAAATTGGGGAAACTTAAAATTAAAGTTGCAAGAACGGCAAATAAGCCACCGATCGCGAAAGCGAGACTAGGATTAGCTAATTGCCAAACTAAACCAGCGAGAATACTTGCTAAAAAAATCGACAAACCTACAGCTAGATTAAAAAAGCCAAAAGCAGTCCCCCGCAAAGAAGTTGGTACTCGATCGGCGATTAATGCGGCTAATATGCCCTTATTGGTGCCGAGATGTATGCCATAAAGAGCAAATAAAATCCAAATTAATCCAGGAGTTTGAACCAAAGCAAAGCCAAAATAGACTAAACCATATAACAAAAATCCACCGATTAAAATTTTAGTGCGATCGAAACAATCTGATAATATACCTGCTGGATAAGCACTAAAAAAATAGGCGATATTTGTGACTACTAAAGTCAGAGGAACGATACTAGGAGAAATACCAATTTCCTCAGCTCTTAATAATAAAAAAGCATTGCTATAATTTCCCAAACCAAAAATAAAAGCAACTATAACTAACAACCAATATTCTTGACTCAAACCGGTCAATATTTTGAAATTAAAAGGATTATTTTTAGCAACCTCAATTGATTTGTTTGATTTTTGTTTTAATTCTTTGACTCCTATTGCCAAGCAACCAACCGATAACAGTCCGGGAATTAAAGTTGTTGCGAAAACAAAGCGAAAATTATTGTTAGAAAAGCTCATTAAACTAAAAGCTAAAATCGGCCCTAAAAAACCACCAATAGTATCGAGAGATTGACGCAAACCATAAGCTGCCCCGCGATCTTTTAAGTCGATAGCATCGGCAATTAAAGCATCTCGAGGTGCGACTCTAATTCCTTTACCGACGCGATCGCCGAAGTAAGCAATGAATACCCAAACAGGATTTATTGCGATCGCAAACAGAGGTTTAGCAATAGCAGATAAACCGTATCCAACTAAAGCCAATTCTTTGCGTTTTCCCAAATAATCGCTTAAAGTTCCCGAAAAAATTTTGACAATTGCTACAGTAATTGCAGCTACTGCTTCAATAATGCCGACAGTTAAAATATTAGCTCCTAAAGTAGTAACCAAAAATAAAGGTAAGAGAGATTGAACCATGCCAGAACTAATGTCCATAAACAGGCTGACAAATCCCAACACCCAAATAGTTTTAGGCATTCTCAGAAAAATTTTCATTACTTAAGAGAAAAAAAACTTTTTTAATTTGCGTCCGATCGGAATGCACATGGGAGTTCCGGCTAGAGGATCTTGAATTATTTGACAATCTAAATTAAAAACATCTCGCACCATTGTTTTTGTCACGATCTTTTCTGGAGAGCCTTGAGCGTAAATCCGACCTTGTTTGACGGCAATTAAATCGTCAGCATAGCGACAGGCCAAATTTAAATCGTGCAGTATCATTGCGATCGTTTTACCCCGATTTTGATTTAAATCGTGCAGCAGATCTAATAATTCTATTTGATGAGATAAATCCAAATAAGTTGTCGGCTCGTCCAATAATAAAATTTCCGTATCTTGAGCTAAAGTCATTGCGATCCAAGCTCGCTGTCTTTGTCCTCCTGAAAGAGAATCTAAAGATCTATCTGCCATTTTTGTCATTTCTGTGATTTCTAAAGCCTCTTCAACCATGCGATCGTCTTCTCGAGACCATTGTTGCAACCAATTTTGATGGGGATAACGACCTCGAGCGACTAGATCCCTAACTGTCAATCCTTCTGGAACGATCGGACTTTGAGAGAGCATTGCCAAGCATTTTGCTACGCTTTTAGTTGAAAGTTTATTAATTGCTTTACCATCGAGATAAATCGTTCCTTTGAGCGGTTTTAAGAGTCGAGCAAGTCCTCGCAAAAGGGTTGATTTGCCGCAACCATTAGCACCAACTAAGACTGTAATTTTTTCGGTAGAAATGGTTATGTTTAGATCGTTAACGATCGCTTTACCGTCGTAGCCCAAAGTAAGCTGTTTGGTTTTCAAACGATTGAGGGAATTGTGGTCTTTGTGAGTCATTTTTTCCGATTTTGGCTTAATAAATAAAGAAAATAAGGCGCGCCGATCGCTGCGGTAACTACGCCACAAGGCAGTTCGATCGGGCTGAAAAGCAATCTTCCGAGTAAATCAGCCCAGACAACGATCGTTCCTCCAAGCATTGCGGCTACTGGTAAAAGTCCTTGATGAGAATTTCCAACTAAGCTTCTTGCTAAATGGGGGGCCATTAGACCGATAAAACCGATCGCTCCTGCTGTTGCAACGGAAGCTCCTGCTAAAGCTGTACTAGTTAAAAGTAATAAGCCTCGTTTTAATTCAATTTCAATTCCCAAACAGCGAGCAGTATCGTCTCCTAAGTTAAGGGTGTTTAATTCTGATGCGAGTAATAAGGCTAATAGCCCAAAAATAGCGATCCAAGGTAAAAGTGCTAAAACTTGTGCGGTGCTGCGTCCGTAAACGCTTCCTGCTAACCAGACTAAAGCTTGAGAAACGTGATTAATATCGCCAAAAGTAATGGTTAAATTGGTTAAAGCATTAGCGATCGAGCTAAAGCCAACGCCAACTAAAATTAATTGTACTGGGGAACTTCCTCCATCCCAAGCCAACCAATAGATTAATAGAGAAACTGTTAAAGCACCACCAAAAGCGGCAAAAGGAAGAACGGCAATCGGAATATTCGGAAAGATAACAAGTAAGCTAACAGCAGATAAAGAAGCCCCTGCATTTATACCGATAATACTGGGAGAGGCGAGGGGGTTGCGAGTAATACTTTGAGTAATCGTTCCGGCGATCGCCAATCCAACTCCAACTAAAAAAGCAACTAAAGTTCTCGGCAAGCGAAGAGTATTAATAATAAAAGCAAGATCTCGATTATTTGTTTCTAAACCAAATAGGGTTTTAACTACTTCTAAAGGCGCAATTTGATATTCTCCATTTGCCAAACTAAGGATGATTCCGATTGAGGCTATTAATGCGATCGTCAATAAGATTAAGGGAACTTGACGGTTAACATGAAATGAAATCGGCAATACTTTCAGGCGTACGATTAACCATTGTTTTGTCATTTGTTGTTACTTTTTGATGATTAATTTTTTCCTTTTAACTGTTTCAATTTTTCACTTTTAATTTAATTAATAAAATAAAAAAAGGCGCGCCGATTAAAGGCATCATTAAGCCTACGGGTAATTCGATCGGTTTAACTACTATACGAGCTAAAATATCGGCAACTAGCAATAATATTGCTCCGAAAACTGCAGAATAAGGTAAAATCCAACGATAATCAAAGCCAACAAAAAAACGAACTATATGAGGAACTATCAAGCCAATAAATCCGATCGGCCCTGCAATAGCTACGCTTCCTCCTGCTAACAAAATAATACTTAAAGCGGCAAGAATTTTAATTTGAGCTGTTTTTTGTCCTAAACCTTTCGCTACATTTTCCCCTAAACTGAGTAAGGTTATTTGTTGACTTAGAGCAAAGGCTAATATTAATCCTAAAATCAAATATGGCAATGTTTGGATTAATAAATTAAGTTCTCTACCAGCTACCGAACCAGCTAACCAAAACCGAATTTCGTCTAGGCTTCTTTGATTTAAAATTAATATACCACTGGTTAAAGCAGAGATAAAAGCAGTTAGAGCCGCTCCAGAAATGGTTAAGTTGAGCGGTGTCACTCCTCCTCTACTGAGATAACTAATCGAATATACTGCAATCGCACTTAAGGCCGCTCCAACAAAAGCTATCCAGGCATAAGTATATAAGGAATTATTGCCAAAAATTAAAGTTGCAATAACTACAGCAAAACTAGCTCCGGCATTTACTCCTAAAATACTCGGAGATGCTAAAGGATTTTTGGTTAATCCTTGCATGATTGCTCCGGCTACACCAAGAGATGCTCCTACCATTATTGCTATTAGCGATCGCGGTATTCTGACGGTACGAACTATTAAAAGATCGCTAGAACCGTCAAATGCTGTTAAAGCGGTATAAACTTCACTGAGGGATATTTCTGCTGTCCCAGAGATCGTACTGATGATTAAACATATTGCTAACAATATTAAGCTAATAAATAAACCAGCCCACAATATAGAAGGCGATTTAGTTAATATTGTTTTTTTTGCTGCGATCATTATTTTAGTTGGCTAATTTTTTTCTGAATTTATAACAGTTGCGATCGGATCGATCCGAATAATCATTCTTGGTTGAGTATTCGACTATTACGTTTCAATATTTCATCAATTCTCTTTTGTCGTTCTAATTCGGCTTGTCGTTGTTGTTGTTGTTGTCGCTGTTGTTCTAATTCGGCTTGTCGTTGTTGTTGTCGCTGTCGTTCTAATTCGGCTTGTCGTTGTTGTTGTCGCTGTCGCTGTCGTTCTAATTCGGCTTGTCGTTGTTGTTGTTGTCGCTGTCGTTCTAATTCGGCTTGTCGTTGTTGTTGTTGTTGCTGTCGTTGTCGTTCTAATTCGGCTTGTCGTTGAATTTTACGATGAAAATCAGATCCGGCAACAGTAAAGTTAATATTCACTACCAAGGTTGCACTTTGATTACCTGGTGAGGTAAATTGCATTCTTCTGGCAGCATTAAGAGCTTGTTGATTAATTTGAAAATTTGGATTTGCTCTTGCAAGTTGAACGCCAATAACTTTTCCATTTGTATCGACGGAAACCCGAACTCCTGCACTACCTTCATTTCCATTTAAAACCGATGGATATTGCGGTGTGCAATTACTAATACAGCTCAATCCTCTACTTCCCCTGCTCGTTTCTTTCGGTTTTTTTACAGTTCCAGTGTTTGCAGCAACTCGGTTAGAGTCGTTTCCATTTGAGGTAGATGAAGGATTAGACTCTTGCTCTGAATTGGAATTAGTTTGTCGATCGCTCGATCGAGACTCGAGGGAATTTTGTTCGGTTTGTTGAGATGTTGGAGTTGGAGTTGGAGTTGGAGTTGGTTTTTGAACTACTGGAGTTGGAGTTGGAGTTGGAGTTGGAGTTGGTTTTTGAACTACTGGAGTTGGAGTTGGAGTTGGAGTTGGTTTTTGAACTACTGGAGTTGGAGTTGGAGTTGGAGTTGGTTTTTGAGCTACTGGAGTTGGCGGTTTAGATTCGGTTTGGCTCGAGGATGGATCGGGAATGTTGTTTTCAATTACTGTTTTTTCCGGTTCTATTTTTTCTTCTTTTACTGATTCTTTTATTTCTGGTTTTGGCGTATCGACAAGAACCAGTTCGATCGGTTCTTGAATTGGTTTTTCTTTTTCTTTTGGCAGCCAATTAAAATTATTCACTAAGAACAAATGAAATATAGCTGAACTTGTTAGTCCGCAGGCAAGATAAAATTTAATTGCTTTTTTTTCTTTTGCTTTTTGCTGGGCACATAATTGGGAAATATCCATATTTTTACAAATTCCTTATTTTATCAAATTGATAAACTGGTAAAACCCGATCGCAATCGAACGGATTTTTATCAATTTATACTGTAGTTTTGACCTCAAATAAGTCTAAGATCTAAATTTAATTGTTTTTTTCTGCTGCGATCGCTAATTTTACTCCTTGAATTTGACGCAATCGATCCATTACTTTAATAACTTGTCCGTGATTAACTTCTTTATCTGCATTAACTATTACTAGGGATTGATTTTTAGTTTTGATTAATTGCCGAACGGAATTTTGTAAGTTATCTAATGTAATTTTTTCTCGATTTAGGGCAATGTTTCCGTTTGATTCGATCGTTACTGTAATTTCTGTTGCTGATTGAGATCGAGCCGTACTAGCTTCGGGCAAATTAACATCTAAAGTTTCAGATTTAGTTAGAAACAAAGTAGAAATAATAAAAAATGCTAAAATTGCGAAAATAACATCAATCATCGGTAAAATATTAATTGTCAGTGGAGACTCTGCTTCCTTTGGTAAGCGCATATTCTTTTTGTTGATAATGTTGTTGTTGATTATTTTGATATTCTTGACGATAAAGCAATTCTAATTGCCCGGTATATTCTTGAATTAAAGCAGTTTGATTTAGATAAAAGCTGCGAAAACAATTGGTAAATAAAAGAGTAAAAATAGCTACGACTAATCCCATTACGGTAGATACTAATGCTTCGCTAATTCCTCCTGTTACTGCTCCAGTCGCTGCTCCTCCTAGATCGCCAAAGTTGAGAGAAGAAAACGATTTCATTAGTCCTAAAATTGTTCCCAATAGACCTAATAAAGGTGAAACTGCGATAATAGTTTCAAACACAGTATTAAATCTTTTCAGTGAGGGCAATTCTGCCATAGATGCACTTTCTAATGCTAAACGAAATTGTTCTGGTGTGGGATTATTGAGTCCTAAAGCCTCTAAAAATATTCGACAAATTGGTAAATTTATATTTCTTTTCAATTTGGCTAAAGTGGCATTTGAATCGAAACGATAAGATTTTATTACTTCTCTAATTACTTTAGTTTGACGACGATTTATTCTCAGCCAAAAAAATAAACGTTCGATGACTAAAGCAAAAGCTACAAGAGAAAATCCTAACAGTGGGTAAGCAACTATTCCACCTGCTGTAAAAAAACTGGTAAATGTCATACAAAACCTCTAAATATATTGAATTTTTTGCTTGAGAATCAGCTTTTATAAAAGTAAAAATTTTTTTTACAAAAAACTAACAATAGCTAAATTTAAGCCATGTTTGAAAGGCAATTTATTTGACCGATCGAATGGGATAGTCAAAAAATCGTTTTATTTTACTTTGCTAAAGTCCCGTACTTAGTGCGATCGAGATCTATCTAAATTAAAATAATTTTTATTAATTTAGATATAATATTGCTATTAATACTAGCTTAATGAATAAATTTTACTCATCGGACTAATAAAATATAAGATCTAACTCCTTAGATAGCAAGGTTTAAGCTGAGTTGTTTTTTACAAGCAAATTATTTTAAGCTGATATTATTATATGCATTAAATAGTTTTTATTGTCAATAAGTCTTAAGAAAGAGGCTAAAATCTCAAAATAGTATTATCGAATTAGAAGTTTCGTACTGTACAAAATTACTATTATTTAATAACGAATTTGCGTTATTTGAAAATATGAGCCATAGTCATATCGATTGCTCGATCTCAAATTGAAGCCAGATTTTGCATTAAATAATAAATAGGGTTTTAATTAGATACATATTTTTTATTTGCTGTCAATGCAAAACTCCTATGAATTTATTTTAAATAAACTTGCGTGTTTTTATTGACAAGAATTTTCAAATAGTTTTATAGTATGAAAAAGTTTGCAATTCATTTCTCAATTTATTGCTTTTTTAGCAATTTCAAGGTATCTAACAATGCAACAACTTCGTAATGACTTTGAGTCTAAGAGTCAAAAACTTCCAGGCAGCGATCGCGACTCTTTCAAGAAGAAATTATCAATTCCAGGTATAATTTCAAGCGGATATTTAGAACGTCAAGCAGATCGAGAATCTAATGCTCGCAGTTATCCTCGTCGCATTCCGATCGCCATTCGTAAAGCAAAAGGAATTTTTGTCACGGATGTAGATGATAATGTGTATTTTGACTGTCTTGCAGGTGCAGGTACTTTAGCACTCGGACACAATCATCCGGTGGTAATTGAAGCAATGCAAAAGGTTTTAGACGGTAATTATCCTTTACATACTTTAGACTTAACTACTCCAATTAAAGACCGTTTTGTCGCCGAATTATTTGATAGTTTACCCCCAAAATTTGCCAATAAAGCAAGAATTCAATTTTGCGGCCCTACGGGTGCTGATGCGGTAGAAGCGGCTGTAAAACTGGTTAAGACTGCAACGGGAAGACGGGGTATGCTGTCTTTTTCTGGCGGTTACCACGGTATGAGTCACGGAGCATTGAGTTTAACCGGTAGTTTAGCTCCTAAAGCAGCAGTAGCCAATTTAATGGCAGACGTGCATTTTTTGCCTTATCCCTACTCCTATCGCTGTCCTTTTGGCTTGGGAGGAGAAGACGGACAACGAATTAGCAGCCGTTATATTGAAAACTTGCTTGACGATCCAGAAAGCGGAGTTGTCTTACCTGCGGGAATGATTTTAGAGATCGTGCAAGGAGAAGGGGGAGTAATTCCGGCCGGTGATGAATGGGTGCGAGAAGTAAGAAGGATTACCCGAGAAAGAGATATCCCGCTAATTGTCGATGAAATTCAAACAGGTTGGGGGCGCACGGGAAAATTATATGCCTTCGAGCATTCTGGGATTACCCCAGATGTCGTGCTACTGTCAAAAGCAATAGGTGGTACTTTGCCTTTATCAGTAGTTTTGTACAATGAAGCACTGGATTTATGGCAGCCAGGTGCTCATGCAGGGACATTCCGGGGCAATCAATTAGCAATGGCAGCAGGAACTGCCACTTTAGAGTATATATTAAAGCAGGAACTAGCGGAAAGATCTAAGGTATTAGGCGATCGCTTGCTAACTCATCTCCGACAAATTCAAGCAGAGAGTAGTTGTTTAGGAGACGTACGCGGAAGAGGCTTGATGATTGGGGTTGAAGCAATCGATCCTAATCACAATGTAAATAAATGCGGGAGTTATCCTGCTTATCCGGCGATCGCGCAAAAAATTCAAGCAGAATGTTTGCGAAAGGGACTAATCCTAGAATTGGGGGGACGTTTTGGCAGTATTGTTCGTTTTTTACCCCCTTTGATCGTAACTCCAGAACAAATCGATACTATTAGTGAAATTTTTGCTAGTGGAGTAAAAGCAGCAGAAGAAGCACTATTAGATCGAAAGCTTTATGAGGTGGAGTAATGCCATCGACAATAACCAATTTTGAAACTTATTTTTTGGGCAATAGTTCAAAAAGTATTGCAGCTTATCAAAAAGCGATCGCAACAGTACAAAGTCTTTTAATTGACTTTTTTGATAATCAAAAACAAGCTTACAGTGGCAAAACTCCAGAGCAATTAACTGCTATTTTTGAAGCGATCGATCTCGATCCGATTGAAGGACAAAAATGGGAAAGAATCGCGGCAGAAATAAAAAAAATTCTCAATAATTCAGTGGTAGTATCTCATCCTACTTGCATTGCTCACTTACACTGTCCGCCACTAATTCCCGCACTAGCAGCAGAAATGGTAATTAGTGCTACCAATCAATCGATGGATTCTTGGGATCAAAGTCCAGCAGCAACAATTTTAGAGCAAAAACTAATAAATTGGTTGTGCGATTTATTTGGTTATCAAATACAAGCAGATGGGGTTTTTACTAGTGGTGGAACCCAATCTAATTTTATGGGTTTGTTATTAGCAAGAGATTATTATTGCCAAACCCAACTAAACTGGTCGGTTCAACAGCAAGGTTTACCGCAGCAAGCGCGTAATTTTCGCATTCTTTGTTCTCAAATTTCCCATTTTACAGTTCGCCAAACTGCGGCACTTTTAGGGTTAGGAGAAAAAGCGATCGTTCCCTTAGAAACTGACGAAAATTACTGTTTATCTGCGGCAGTAGTAGAAGATAAATTGAGAGAATTAAAGGCACAAAATTTACTTCCTATTGCCATTGTTGCTACGGCAGGAACTACTGATTTTGGCAGTATCGATCCGATCGCTTCACTAGCAAATCTTGCTAAAAAATACGGGATTTGGTTGCACGTAGATGGGGCTTATGGTGGGGCTTTAATTTTAAGCGATCGCCATCGAAATAAATTAGCAGGAATTGAATTAGCAGATTCGATCGCGGTCGATTTTCACAAACTATTTTATCAACCAATTAGTTGCGGGGCATTTTTGCTGAAAGATCGCAATTTATTTCGCTTAATTGAATTGCGTGCGGATTATCTTAACCCAGAGACAAATGAACTTGAAGGTATTCCAGATTTAGTGACAAAATCGGTGCAAACCACCCGACGTTTTGATGCCCTGAAATTATTTCTATCTTTGCAAAGTTTGGGGCGAAAAACTTTTGCAGAAATGATAGATAGCACGATAGAGCTAGCTGAAAAAACTGCTCAATTAATCGCTGAAGAAAAGGCTTTAGAACTGGCAAATTTCCCTACTATTAACGCCGTAGTTTTTCGCTACCGGCCCCAATATTCAGTCAACAAAAGCGATAAAATTAACAGCCAAATTCGGATGTTGTTAATCAAAAGAGGTCAAGCTGTTATCGCTCAAACCCAAATTTGCGATCGCACTTATCTTAAGTTTACTTTACTCAACCCAAACACGACTATCTCTCATATTGCCAATCTTTTGGCTGAAATTAAGAGTTTGGGTCAAACCTTGGAGAATAATTAACGAGAGAAAGAATGTTACAAGAATTAATTACTGTAAAATTAACTAACAAGCAAATTGCAGAAAGAGTGACAATTCAAAGTTTTTTAAATTGTTATTTGCGAGAAACTGGTAATGGGAAAAGACTGGAAGTAAGCAATAATTTTGATTTAGAGATCGAGCTTTTAGAACGTATCGATAGTCAAGAATTAATTTACTTTAATCTCGAGAGACAAGGAATTAAAATATTCGCAGGTTTGCGTTATTGGTCGCTTACAGGTCGTCATTTATTTGATTTTCCGCTCTATTACAAATCTTTTGAACGGGGTAATTTAATTGAGTTAGATTACGTTACTTTAGTGACTTTATTAACAAAAGAACTGACTTTAAATAATGGTAAAGGTGGCAATCAAGATGAATTGCTTTTAAGGGTAATTCAAAGTTGTCAAAACATCGAATTATTTGTCAAACAGAGACGGCTAGAAATTGATTCTCTTTATTCGTTTACTCGCTCTTTTATCGAGACAGAACAATCTTTAGTTTTTGGACATCATTTACATCCTACGCCAAAAAGTCGTCAAGGTTTTAACTCAGAAGAATTACCAATTTATTCGCCAGAATCAAATGGTAAATTTTCCCTCCATTATTTTCGCGCTCACAGTTCGATTGTTCTTGAAGGATCGAATCTTTCTCAAACAGCAATTGCTTTAATTAAAACAGAGTTAATTGCCGATCCTACAGTCAGCGAAAACTTTAAAAATAGCTACTGTCAAGAAGACGAATATGCTTTAGTTCCAGTCCATCCTTGGCAAGCTAATTGGCTAAAATCTAAATCTGAAGTAAAAGAATTATTAACAATAGGATTACTCGAAGATTTAGGACAGCAAGGGAGTAAATATCTGCCTACATCTTCAATTCGTACGGTTTATCATCCCGAGCGAAATTTCATGTTTAAATTATCTTTGAACGTGAAAATTACTAACTCGGTAAGAGGTAATCTATATAAAGAATTAGAGAGGGGAGTCGAAATAAGCCAGGTTTTAGATAGTCCGATAGGGGAAGATTTAGGGCGCAATTTTCCTGATTTTAAAATAGTTACAGATCCCGCTTATATTACTATTCCTTTGGGTGGAAAAAAAGAATCTGGGTTTGCTACTATTTTGCGATCTAATCCTTTTGCTAGTAATAGTAATGCGACCTGTTTAATTGCTCTTTGTCAAGATGCGATCGCGGGTGGAGGTTCGCGACTGGCAAAAATAATTACGAATCTCGCTAAGGATGAAAAACGCTCTTTAAAAGCAGTTAGTTTAGATTGGTTTACTCGCTACTTAAAAATTTCTTTAGAGCCAATTGTTTGGCTTTATTTTAGCTATGGAATTGCCGTCGAAGCTCACCAACAAAATAGCGTAATTGAATTAGAAAATGGTTATCCAGTTCGCTTTTTTTACCGCGACAATCAAGGATATTATTATCGCCGTTCTTATTACAAAGTTCTAGACAGTATTATCCCAGGAATTAGCCAGAAAAGTGAAACTATTTGCGATGATGCAGTTATAGATGAAAGGTTGACCTACTATTTGTTTATCAATAATTTATTCGGTCTAATTAATGCCTTTGGAGTTGCGGGATTAATTGACGAACATTTACTGTTGTTAGAAGTTAGTAAAACCTTAGATAATTTGGAGAAAAATTTAGAATCTAATCAGTCTTTATTAATCCCCAATTTGCGCCGATCGCAACTAAAAACTAAGGCTAACCTTCTAACTCGTTTTCACGACATGGATGAATTAGTCGGTTCTGTTGCTACTCAATCTGTTTATGTCGAAATTGATAATCCCCTCTATGTTGCTAAAACTGCTTTAATAGGAGGGGTAAATGTCTAATTTACAAGTGCAAAAAGATATTGTTTATGAAAGAAGAGATCGCGAGATTAATAAAGTTATTTCTTTTCGTCCAGTAACTTTAAAAGCAGACTTAGAACGCATCCACAATTGGATGAATCAACCCCATGTAATTCCTTTTTGGAAGTTAGGATTTCCCCTCGATCGGATTAAAGTTCATTTAGAAAAAGCTTTAGCAGATCGGCATCAAACTCTTTACATCGGATTGTTAGATGGAATACCGATGAGTTATTGGGAATCTTATTGGGCTGTAGACGATATCATTGGGAATTACTATCCTACTAATATTGCCGACCACGGAATTCATTTATTAATTGGCGAACCGACATTTTTAGGCAAAGGTTATGCTCTACCTTTGTTGCGAGCGATGACTGATTTTCAGTTTCAAAATCAAGCAGTTCAAAAAGTAGTTACCGAGCCAGATATTCGCAATAAAAAAATGATTCACATTTTTCAAAAGTGCGGCTTTCAATTTCAAAAAGCAATCGATTTGCCAGATAAAACAGGAGCATTAATGTTTTGCAGTCGCGATCGCTTTGAAAATTTATTTCCACAATTAGTTAATTAATCAAAATTGAAAATAGGGACGTTTAAATTGCGTCTCTATTATTTAGGGCAGGACAAGCATAGCAAATTTTGAAGTCAATGAATGAAAAAATTTACGACCTATTAGGAGTCGGTCTCGGGCCGTTTAATTTAGGTTTAGCAGCACTAATAGAACCAGTAAAAGGAATTGAAACTGTCTTTCTCGAACAGAAATCAGAATTTCAATGGCATCCAGGTTTATTATTAGCAGGAACGACAATTCAAGTGCCATTTATGGCCGATTTAGTCACGATGGCAGATCCTTGCAGTCGGTTTAGTTTCCTCAATTATTTATCCGCTCAAAAAAGACTTTATCACTTTTATTTTTGGGAAGAATTTCACATTCACCGACAAGAATACAATCACTATTGTCAGTGGGTAGCTAAACAATTATCGAGTTGTCGCTTTGGGGAAAGAGTAGCAACAATCGCTTGGATTGAAAATGGATCGCAAAGTTATTTTCAAGTGCGATCGCATCATTTAGAAACTGGAAATATTCGCACTTATAAAGCCAAAGATTTGGTATTAGGTGTAGGGACAAAGCCTCAAGTTCCAGAATGTTTTCAAGGATTATTAAACCAAGAAAATATCTTTCATTCGTCACAGTTTTTATTGAGGCGCGATCGCTGCCGTCACGCTAAATCTATTACTGTAATTGGTTCGGGACAAAGTGCGGCAGAAATCTTTTACGAACTGCTACAAGAACAAGAAAAATACGATTATCGTTTGGAGTGGCATACTCGTTCTGCTGGATTTTTTCCGATGGAATATTCCAAGTTAGGATTAGAATATTTCTCGCCCGATTATATCGACTATTTCTATCATCTTCCGCCAGAAAAAAAGGATCGGATTCGCTCTTCGCAGAACCTACTTTATAAAGGAATTAGCCTCGATACCATTGCCAAGATTTATGACTTGCTTTACGAACGTTCGATCGGTGAAAATCGTCCTAACGTGCGCTTGCTTCCTTTAGTAGAAGTCAAAGAAGTAGAAAAAACTGAATCTGGGTATTGCTTGGGATATTGTCAACGAGAACAAGATGCTTATTTTAGCCACGAAAGCGACTGCATCATTCTCGGTACTGGTTACAATAGCGAGATTCCTGATTTTCTTACAGGAGTGCGATCGCTAATAGAATGGGACAGCCAAAATCGCTATTTAGTTAACTTAGACTATCAACTTGCTTTAACTAAAAATATCCCCAATCGGATCTTTATTCAAAATGGCGAATTGCATACTCATGGAATTGGCGCGCCAGATCTGGGATTAGGTGCATACCGCAATTCAGTAATTATCAACAGTCTCAATGGAAATACCGTCTATCCAGTTTCTCGTCGCAATGTTTTTCAAGAATTTGGTGCAGCTTAATGAAACATTCGCAGCGATGGGTGGAAATAGCACTATTTTTATGCGTGTTTCTGGCTTTATTTACCGAAGTTTTACTCTCGCCATTTTATCCCCAGTTTTTTAGTAAAGTTTTTGGGGTAAAAGACCTATCCTACACCGGATATTATATCTTTGTTTGCCGTTTGACTATTGTTCTTTGCGCGCCGATTTGGGGCTTTTTATCGCAACGATTTGAAGTTAAACATCTTCTTTATATCGGTCAAGCAGGAACGGCTATATTTACGGCTATGATGGCAACAGCTAGGAACGAACAACAGTTTTTAATCATAACTATTTTATTACTGTCGTTCAAAAGTAGTTACTTATTGGTCTATCCTCTCATTATTCAATTAGCCGCAACAGAAAGAAGATCTACCATAACAGGAATTTATCAAGCCGTATTTCACGGTGCGATCGTTTCAGCTACTATTGTCGGTGCTTGGATGGTAAATTTAGATGCACCTTTATTCCTCTTTTATTGGATCGCGATCGCCGATATCTTGCAACTTTGTCTTTGCATTTATACTCTCGGAGGTATTTCTAGCAAAAAGTCAGAGAAAAATCTCGAAACTAAGACTCAAGTAGGAGATTCCTGGGGATTTATTCTTGCTATTGGTTTAGTTATTCTCACCTTTCAATTAGCTAACAACTTAGTGCGGCCCTATTTTACTGCTTACGTTACTCAATCAGATCCCTTTGGCGTTAGCTTATTAACAAGTAGTGTCTTATTTGTAATTCCCAATCTTATGGCGATCGCGGCGATGCCATTTATTCGTAAAGTAGGTATTCCAAAACATTTACCCACCCTTTACACTGTGGGAATTTGCTTGCTAATAATCGGTCTTTATTTTCAAGGTTTCAGTCCCTATCTTTCAATACTAATTCTCTCGAGAATAGTTTATGGTTTCTTTCTCGCAGTTAGCCAAGCAGCATTAGAATTGCAACTATTTGGCAATAGCTCTCAAAAGCAACTTCATTTTAACTACAGTTTGGCAACTTCTTTTGCCAATGTAGGACATTTAGGCGCGCCATTATTTGCTTCTTCCCTGGTTAGTAAGTATAGCCTCGCATCGCCCCTAATTGCTGCCGCTACCGTTTGCATCTTCAATTTAGCCTTTGCTAGATTAACGATTTTCAAAACAGTTTCGATCGCCCAAAAAACCGAGCTTAAAATTCAACCTCAAACAAAAAGAAGTAATTTGTAAAAGGAGTACAATCGATGGATTTAATTGCAACTCTCAACCAAAATTTAACTAAAGAAAATTGGCAAGCTGTCAGCCGAACCTTATTAGCAAAAATGCTCTCGGAGTTTATGTATGAAGAGATTATCCAGCCAGAAAAGATCGGAAAAAAACAAGACTTAATTGCTTATAAATATCTTCTTCCTCAAGGAATTGCCTATCGTTTCGATCTCAAAGAGCGTTTATTTGATAGCTATCGCGTCATTGCCGAATCGATCGAACGTCAAGAAAATGGCGAATGGTCGGCAGCTAGCAGTCCCTTTCAATTCGTTCTCGACATTTATCAAACAGTAGGAATGACCGCAGAAACTAGCGCGCATTTAATTAAAGAACTAAACAATACTCTTTTAGCCGATGCCCATATTAAAACAGCTAAAGCAGAACGAAAAACAGAATTAATCGAGCTAAATTATGCCGATTTAGAAGGAGAAATGGAGGGACATCCTTGGATTACTTTTAATAAAGGCAGAATTGGCTTTGGTTACGATGATTATCTCGCGCATGCACCCGAAAGAAAACAACCAATTCAAATGGCTTGGATCGCTGTCAGTCGCGATCGCGCTCAATTTAATTCAGTCTCCAATTTAAATTATCCTAAATTAATCGCAAAAGAATTAGACAGCCAAACCTTAACTAAATTTAAAACAATTCTCCAAAAACGCAACCTCAATCCCGAATCCTATTATTATCTTCCGATTCACGATTGGCAATGGAAAAATATTATCGTACCTTTATTTGCTGAAGAAATAGCATCGCAAAAGATCGTCTTCTTAGATCGAAGTCCCGATCTATATTTACCTCAACAGTCAATTCGTACTTTTGTCAATACTAGCCATCGGGAAAAACACCACGTTAAATTGCCATTAAGTATTTTAAATACCCTCGTCTATCGAGGTTTACCCGGAGAAAGAACGGCGATCGCACCTCAAGTTACCCAATGGATCGATTCGATCCGCGATCGCGACTCTTTCCTTCGCGATGAATGTCGTCTCATTCTCCCTGGAGAAGTAGCCAGCATTAACTACGATCATCCCTCATACTCGAAACTCCCAGGCGCGCCCTATCAATATCAAGAGATGCTAGGATGTTTGTGGCGAGAAAGCGTATTTTCTTATCTAGAACCAGAAGAACGACCCATTACCCTCGCTTCACTGCTTCATATTGACGATCGAGGTAAACCCTACGTGGTTCAACTTGTCGAAAAATCCGGTTTAAGTCTAGAAGAATGGTTAAATCGTTTATTTAATACAATTCTTCCCCCCTTACTTCACTATCTCTATCGTTACGGAACAGTCTTTTCTCCTCACGGTCAAAACACTATTTTAGTAATTAAAGATTGTATTCCCCATCGTTTAGCGATGAAAGACTTTGTCGATGATGTCAATATTAGCAGCCATCCCCTCCCAGAATTAGAAAATATCCCTCAACAGTTAAAAAAAGTTTTACTTACCGAACCTCCAGAAGGTTTATGTCAATTTATCTTTGCAGGTTTATTTATTTGTCACCACCGCTATTTATCCGATCTGCTCGAGTCTTATTGTAATTATCCCGAAACCACTTTTTGGCTTCAAGTGCGTCAAGCAATTTTAAATTATCAATCTCGTTTTCCCGATTTAAAAGAACGATTTAAACTGTTTAATTTACTCGCACCCCAGTTTACTAAATTATGTCTTAACCGCAACCGCTTAATTACTTACGGTTATGCAGATGACGGCGATCGCCCTCACGCTTCAGCTTTTGGCAAGGTTACTAATGCTTTGCATGCTGTTGTTAATAAACTGAATTAGCCAGAGGAGAAATTAAGTTTGGGAAGGAGATTAAACCAAGATGCAAATAAGTTTCTCCTTCTCAAAATCTTAGGATTGTTAATTTAATTGCGCGATCGCTGCACTGGATAATCATTTTTGGGGAGATCTTTTAATAGATATTTGATTATTTGAGGGAAATTTGACGAGAACATTAATTATTTTTAGAGTCAAATAAATTAAGTCAATTTTATCATTTTATTACTCTTATTTCTCAGCTATTTACTAACATTCAAAGTTTCTGGGAGTTTCTTAAAGACTTTAACCTAAAATTTCTTTTATTTTTGTCTTATTGTTGTTATCGCACTGTCTAATAATAAACATTTCTTTTCACTTAAAAAAAATCGATCCCACTGCCGAACAAGAAAGAGATATGAGTACAAAAGATAAATAATTAATCGATCGCCAGAAAAACAAAATTATTAACTCAAAATCTAGCCTCGATCTTGTATTTATATTGTCTTATTTTCTCTAGGTATCTTGTTAATAAATCACTCTCTTTATTAAAATCCCTTCGGGACAAAGCAGAAGGCCTCACGTGAATATGAGGATTTAGACCCTAAAAGGGATAAGTTTTAAGGAAGACCCTCCTGCCCTCTGCCTTACGGACGAAGTCCGTTAATTTTTTTTAGTCAATTAAATTACAATTTCTATTCCGCAATCAAAACGACATTCAAGAAAATAAGTAATCCTAAATTTTACTTACCAATTTATACTGAAAGCGAAACAATAAAAAGATTCATAAAATAGAAAGATAGCGAAGATTTTTCAAAAAAAATAATGCAAGAAGAAAGAGCATACTGGTTGGCATGGTCGCAAATTTCTGGAGTCGGGCCGGTTTTGCTAAAAAGAATTCAAAAATATTACGGTAATTTAGGAGAAGCTTGGAAAACACCAGCAGAAAATTTAGCAGCAATCGAAGGATTTGGAACTAAACTAATTGCTAAAGTAAAACAGACCAAGAAATCGATCGCTCCGGCTCAATTACTAACAGAATATAGTCAAAAAAATCCCCATTTTTGGACACCAGCAGATTCAGAATATCCCCGATTATTATTAGAAATTCCCAGCCCTCCCCCAGTGCTACACTATCGCGGAGCGGTTAAAAATGAAGAAAATCGAGGAATTGCCCCTTTAATTGGCATTGTCGGCACTCGCAAGCCTACCGAGTATGGTTGTCGCTGGACGAAAAAAATAACTAAAATCCTTACTCAGCATGGATTTGGCATAGTTTCTGGCTTAGCCGCAGGAATTGACGCAGTTAGCCATCGTGCTTGTCTCGAAGCTAACGGACGGACGATCGCCGTATTGGGAACTGGTACGGATGTTGTTTATCCTTACAGCAACCGCAAACTTTACGAGCAAATTAACAATTGTGGTTTGATTTTAAGCGAATATCCGGCTGCAACCAAACCAGATCGGGGAAATTTTCCAGCTCGAAATCGTATTATCGCGGGTCTTTGTCGTGCTATTTTGGTTATGGAAGCACCAACTAAATCGGGTGCTTTGATTACAGCTCGTTTTGCTAATGATTTTGGTCGAGATGTTTACGTCTTACCGGGATCTTTAGACAATCAACAATCTTTAGGTTGTTTGGAATTATTGAATCGAGGGGCTAATTTAATCACCAGTCCAACGGATTTATTGACAATGTTGGATGCTATTCCTCAGCTCGAGCCAATTTCATCCTCTCTAACCGCAGAAATACCAGATTTGCAACCAGAATTAGCTGAAGTTTTGCGAGTAATTACTTCTAGTTCGATTCCTCTAGATTTAATCGTCCAAGAAACTCAGTTACACAGTACAACTGTTGCAGAGCGTTTATTGCAGTTAGAATTGTTGGGTTTAGTCTCTCAATTGCCTGGAATGCGCTATCAAAGATGTTAAAACTTGATAAGATCGGAAAATTTATTGCTAATTTTTACAACTTCTTGATTCTATTTATTGAGTTTTTGGCTCTTTTTAAAGTTTAAGTAAAATTACTAGCTGAAAAGATTAAAGATTAGATTAATCGCATCATTTCTATTGTGGGTTTGCTCGGTAATATTGTTTAATAAGAGTTGAAGGTTAAATTTTGAATTTAGCTCGATCGATTAATAATAGAATAAATATAAATTATTTACCGATTTATACTTAAGTAACTAAAAATAGTAAAGCTAGCTAATTAAAAATATAAAATGAAAACAAAAATCAAAATATCCTTGTTAGAAAAAGCTTGTAGCAAAATAGAGGCGATCGCCGCTCGAATTTCTACAAGTCAGGCACAGCAAGCAGCTAATCTTCCTTCGCGAGTTAATATTAAATCAGAAGTAAAAGAAGTAATCGCCGATTTAGAAATGGCGATCGTCGAAATTAAAAATATTCAAAAGCAACAACAATTAGAAACTAAGGAAAATCGGGCAATAGAAAGATTAAAACCGGTTCAGATTTAGAAAATCTGAGTTTAACGAGCTAAAAAACCGACAAAATCGGCTAGATCGACTTGTTCTTTTGCAATTGCTTTTCCGATCGCAGATAAAGCATCAATTTGATCGACACAATCGATAGAAGCTACTTTTTTAGGATCGATATCACCTAAGTCTAATTCTGCAAAACGTTCTTTAGAAAACTCAGTAGTATAGCGGTGGTAAGTTAGTAGTTCTAAACTTTCATCTCCTTGATTGTTGGTAGATAAATCTTTATTTTTAAAAGATTTAAGATCGGTTAAAAGTGGTAAATGAGCTTTAATCATTTCCCGATTTACACTTTCTGGTTTGGGCATTTTACTAATAATTTTCATCAATTGATTTTGCTGTACGTTGGCATCTTCCATTAAAGTTTGTACTGCATAATTAGCCCAATCAATTAGATTGTATTCTTTTACCGTTCCAGGAGGTTCGATTCCTTCTTGACTAAAACCATTACCGACAGAAATCATTAAAAGTCGCTCCGATTTTGCTTCCCAATTTATCCCATATGCTTCGATAACTGCTTCGAGAAATAAGCGAAAAGCCGGATTATTATACATACTCATTGCCCCATCGACAAAGTCGTAACTTTTTCGATCTACTTGAAAAGAATAAGGTGGAAAAAAAGTAGGTGCAGCAGAACTAGCCCTGACTATTTTCCAGAGAGGAATCGAACTATTGCGATCGAAATTTTTGTTGTTAGGATGGTTAACAAAAAACCAATCCGTTTGAGTTACTGTATTCTTAGTGACGATCGTCAAAAAAGTTTTAATTTCATCCGATCCAAATAGAGTATTTGCTCCTAAAACTTCTTGTAATTTTCTCTCTAAAGGGCCGGGATTATATTTGGCTCGCAACCTACCGAAAAACCAATTAGGAGTAAACATCTCTCGACCAAAATTTTTATAAAGATCGAGGATCTCTCGGACTCGCAAACCTTTAGCTAAAGAAGCGGCTATTAAAGCACCCGTGCTGTTACCACCGATTAAATCGAAGTAGTCAGCCAAACAATTCCAGCCCTTATTTTGGTCAAGAATTAATGTTTCTATTGCTAACAAAACTTCAGCAGCAACAATGCCGCGAATTCCACCACCATCTAAAGAAAGTATGCGCTTGGGGCGATCGGGGTTGAGATCTTTTTTAGGCCCGGTTAAAGCAATTTTTGTTGCAATCATATCTAGATTATTTTCAATTGAATTTAAGAATTAATACCAATTATTTTCAAGTTGCTAGACTTCAGCGATCGAGGGCAAGAGGCAGAAGGTAAAAAAATTAGAAAATAGATCTGTAGCATTATTTTTAGGAATTGGTTTCAGCGATCGAAAGGCAAAAGATTTAGAGCTGTTTACTCTCGCAAAAAAGATAAAAAACAGTTAGTTAATTAAAAATTACGAGAGCAAACTTCTGACTTGTTTAAGTATCGATACTGGCAGCAATCTGCACTGGAGAAAGGTAAGGATAGGGAATTTTTCCTTGTCTTTCTAACTCATTGTTGCGGCGATCTATTTCTGCGGCAATCAGATTTAATTTAGCCATAAATACAGTATGAATTTCCTGCAATTTTGGATTGCTTGGTGCGGGTATTTTAGTGATTGGATTTAAAGAATGAGTTGAAAGTAAGCGAGAGAAAAAGGTTTGGAAATGCGCCTCTTTAAACGGTTGCAAAGCTTCTGCCATGACATACTCGATACTAACATCCCCATCCCCTTCGGGAATACCTTTATAAAGCACGTTGGGACGATTGGGAATGTAACCTAAATATTGATACTGAGAAAAATTAATCGCTGAATGTTGCGCGCTGGCAAGAAAAATAATATTAGTCAGAGTATCGATTAAAACTGTTTTTGTGGCAATATTTTTCGGAAAACCCGGAACTGCACCCTTTTCGGGATCTGCTGTTTCTGCTGCCCAATTTTGAATTACACTATCTTCAGCTACATCGCGATCGCTTTGATATTCGATTTCGACAACATTAGTGATATATTCTTTAATTGCATTCCAGATTTTAAATCCGTCGTCGCGAAAATAAAAATCTTCAACTCCGTCAGATCTTACCTCATCAAATCCCCGCATTTTCAATTGTTCGGGGAAACTCATTCCTGTAAAATCCCAATTTTTCCAGAGTTTGAGAATCAATTCTAACCCTCCAGCAGTTCCAGTTGCAAAATTAGGTTCGGTAAAAGGTGCGACGGGAGAAATTAAAGTTTGACGAGCTAAATAATTAATCCCCAGACTACCCCTAAAATGAGGTGCAAGTATTTGTCCGATCGCGTGATTGTCTGGAAATACATTGTGATGGGCGATCGCAAAAGGTTCGATCGCTAAATGAGTTAAAGCTAGATGATAGACAAACTGATGATACTGGCCGTCAGCACATTGGACGTGCATTTTCGCCAGTAAGTATTTATTCGGTGGTGAATTGTGGCTGTAAATTGTATTTCCTTCAGCTTTGCGAGTCAGTTGAATGCCGAGTAAATTGAGTTGAGAGCGATTGTTTTCTAGCAACTCTCGATATAGCAAGACGTAAGGAGCGTAAAATACCTTATTTTGCTTTTGTTTGATTTCTGCTAATTCTCGATAATCTACAGAAAATAGTCTTCGAGCGGCAATTAATTCGGCGATCGATTCTCCCCGAGCTGTTTTTAACTCAGCCAGATCTGAGGGAATCTCATTGCGATCTTGACAAACCCGAATCATCATCGGATTGACCCCTTGAATGAATTGACTGCAAAATTCAGGATCGTTTTGCCAACTTTGAGGAATTTTAATCGGAGATTGCACCCAAGGATCGCTGTAATAAGCCGTCCAAGGATCGCCATTTGCAGCTACAGTCTTTTTAAGTCTGTCAAAAAACCCGATTTGAGAGTAAACGTATTCGGTGGTTCTTCGCAATAATAAGGCAACTTGTTCCGGTGGGATTTGCTGTCCGGGAGGAAGTCCTTTGACCATCGGAGGTAGTTGTTCTAAAGGCAAATCTGGCGCGTGTTTGAGACGAGGATATTTTTGATATTCGTATTGGCGATCGCCTCCTTGAGAGACTTGCTCTACCACCGTCATCGCCTGATTTTTGGTGTAAAGTAGCAGTTGTTCGAGGAAATCGATTTTTTTTTCGATCTCCATCTCTTTACTGGGAGATAGCTGATTTTCTCCTAAATTTAAGCATAAAGAAACTTCTATTTCGCCGCGAGCGATACCATCTAAAACTAAAGTTTTGCGAGTTAGTTCGCCAGATTGCAAATCTTGAAGATCTACTTCTGTAGCACCTAAAAATTCGTCTTTACCAAAATTAGCATCCCAAATACTGCAAGTAAGTTTGCGACTATTTTTAATTAAATTAAAAGAAAAATATTGCTGCCAAATTGGTTGACGAGTGCGAGATATTACGCGAGATTCTTGAGGTTCGCCATTATCTAACATTAAAATTGCATATGGATCGGGAAGAAATCGATTTATTTGCGGTAGATCGATTCCTCGAATTAAAATTACTTCTAATTTGCCGATCGCCGGATTAAAATAACTGTCGAGATCTGCGATCGCACTTTGATAAGTTCTTTCTTGAACTCGGGTAATTTTTTTTGCTGCATTGCGATCGACATCGTTTTCAGAGTGCCAACGTACGATTGTCTCATTATCGTCTTTAACGGACATTTGTACGGTTAGAGAACTCTTTTTTAAAGAAGCAATTAAGGATTCGACTGGGATTGAAGTGTATTTTAGAATATAGTTCTCATCATCGCGCAGATCTAAAGTGTGTTGATATTCTTTACCTTTAATCGTACACGAACGTACTGCCCCAACTTCATCTTTTCCGGGTGGTTGTAGTTCTAAAGAGTCGTAAATTTTCCACCATTGTCTAGTTTCAGTCCCAAAAACTCGAAAAACTCGCCAAACTTCTTGAATGGGTGCGCGTACAATTCCGCTTACACTTGCGCCGGGAATCATATTTTACTCTCCAAAGTAATAGAGTGTCTTTACTCTTACTATTGAGATATTTAGGGTCTTTTTGTTCAATTTTTACTATTTCAGCAAGAATTCTTTACTAAATATTGTCTTTGCTTTGACTTTTTTAAAACAATTAATCAATAAAAACCGCCCTTAGCTTTCAGCAGAGTCGGAGCGAGACAACTCAAAAGCAAGGACGGATTGAACGAAAAATTAAATATTAACCGAGAGATACTTCTCTTTTTACTTCAGGATTACCCATTAGTTTCAACCAGCGATAATTAGAAGCAAATGCAGAGCTAAAAGTCGGATAAACTTGATAGTTAACTCCAAATTCCTTAGCAACTTCTGCAACAATTGGGGCTATTTTAGGATAGTGAATATGACAAATTTGTGGGAAAAGATGGTGAATAGCTTGATAATTCAAACCGCCAACATACCAGTTTAAAATTGGATTGTGGGGAGCAAAATCTGCAGTTGTTTTAAGCTGAAAAACTGCCCATTCATCTTCGATAGTATTTGATTTTGGATCTGGTTCTGGAAATTCTAAGCCTTCTAAAACATGGGCTAGCATGAAGATTTCACAAGCGACTAAACCGTAACTCATATAGGCGATCGACAAGCCAATAAATATTTGTAGCGGCCCGTATCCTAGTAATAGAGGTATCCCGATAAAAAAGCAGAGACTTAAAAATCTCATACCCCAAAAGGCGATTAGATCGGTTACTTTTAATTGAGGTATTTTATGACCGAGCAAACTTTCCTGAAAAATAATTAGTTTGAATTCGTTTAAATACCAGTAAAAAGGAATGATTAAATAAATAAACCAAATAAATAAATGCTGGAAACGTTGATGAGGTTTATGTTCGTTGTTCGGTGACATTCTAACAACACCATCGCCCCTAATTTCGGCATCGTAATCTTTTAAATTAGTATAATTATGGTGCAAAACGTTGTGGCGAAATCTCCAGATAAAATTTGATACGCCAATAAAATCGTAAGTCAATCCGATCGCTTTATTAACAGTAGAATTGTAAGAATAAGCTCCGTGATTGGCATCGTGTCCTACACTCATACCACAAGCAGCTATTCCTAACCCTAAAACAACGCAACCTAACGCTTTGATTAACATCGGTGCGGGTACGAAAATAACAAAGGCCCAAGCACCAATTATCCAGCTAAAAATAATTGCTGTTTTAAAATACATTGCTGGATTATCTTTTTTTCTAATGTTATTGACAGTAAAATATTCATCTACTCGACGATTTAATTCTTTTCTGAAGCCAATATTCTTAGAAAAAGTTACTCTTTGTTTTTGGTTTGTTTCCATTCGCAATTCTTGGGTTTAATAATCGAGAAAAAAAAATTACCAGCACAAGCATAGTTATCAACGCTAGCCACAATAATTGTATAAAGGCTAATAACTTAGCTAATAAGTGTATTACTAAACACAACTAAAGATTAATCAGTTATTTTTAGCTTTTAAATTTAATTTTTCCAAATATCAGTATTGCACGAACGGGCGATTAAGTAAAGTAAATCAGTCGAGTCGGAGTTTGGATATAGGAAAATCAGATACGATAACTAAGTAATTATTTCAGGAAGATTCTTAGAGAACAATGGAGAGATGTTTTCAAGTTTGAACTAAAAAGTCTTCTGAAGCGATTCCCCAATTAACCCATCTTATCACTTCTCTTGCTGAGTTTAAAGTTGGAGTTACTCGCAAAACATGAATTTTGTTTGTAGTAGAGCAAGTCATTTTTAATGGCTCGATCTTTTCTTCATTTATATTGAAATCGACTATTTTTAATAATGTATATTCTTGCCAATTGTTTATTCTTGTTGCTGGCAATTCTTGACAGATTTTTTTGTAACCAATACCTTGCACTAATATTCTTTTTAATTCAGCATTAGTTTCGGATAATAGCCATTCACTTTGCCATTTA